>REDT01000217.1 GCA_007693295.1 Balneolaceae bacterium | reverse complement strand
TAACGAAAAATGGCTGCAACCTTATCGGCGCAGCCATTTTATAATTTAGTAAGCGCAGGGTTTATCAGTTACCCGGTCTGATATTAACTGAGCCCTCCTTTTGAGCGAGTGCAATCTCCATAGAATCCCAGAGCTTCATCGCTTCGGTGAGAGTTTCATTGAAATAGTCGTTTACAATCGGATAAAAATATTCTGAGCTCCAAACCTGCCGTGCGATTTCCGCCTTCATTCGTCCCAGGTTCATCCAAACCATTTCGTCGTACATCTCACGGGTCAATTTAAGTTTGTTATCCTCAACTGTGGGTTCATCTACATCGTCTGTAAATTCGAGACCCTCTTCCATCATCATGGCAAGCAGCATGGCGCGGTCTTTGTCACTCCATTCAAAATTTGATCGGAAATCTTCAAAGTCATCTTCCCAGCGATCCCTGAAAGTATCGCCATACTGATCGAGGTAATCTCGCACAAAGTTGAAGTCAACCCTGTTTACCAGCATGAAATTGAAGAGGTAAGGAGACGTTGTAGTATCTTCCTGAATCACGAAATCGGGTATGATACCCCCGCCGCCAAACACCGGCCGTCCGGCCTTGGTTGTGTACTGCAGTGAGTCGGGTACCTGGTCTCTAAATTCCTGTGCGTCAACGGATGCGTCGGAGGTTCGGTGGCGAATCTCGAATGCATAATCTTCGCTGCTGCCGTCGAAAGGTTTTTGAATAAGACGGCCTGAGGGGGTCAGGTATCGCGATATTGTAACCCTGATGTTACTGCCATCAATAAGGTCGTACTGCTGTTGTACAAGCCCTTTTCCAAAAGTTCGCCTTCCTACAACCAGTCCGCGGTCGTGATCCTGAATGGCACCGCTTACAATTTCACTGGCTGAAGCGGAGCCTTCATTTACCAAAACAATTACCGGCATGTCTTTTACCACACCGTTTCTGCGTGACAACACTTCCTGGTTAAATCGTGAGTGCCGGCTTTCAGTTGAGACCAGCTTCGTATTTCTGGGGAAAAACTCTTCAGATATTGCAATTGCCTGGCTGAGGTATCCCCCCGGATTATTGCGCAGATCCAGCATCAGCTTTTCCATTCCCTTGCTCTTTAAATCCTGCACGGAAGCTAAAAACTCGTCGTGTGTGGTTGCCGCAAACCGGTTTATTTTTATGTAGCCGGTATTGTCGTCGAGCATGTAGTGGGTATCGATCGTGGTAATTGGGATATCATCACGCACGATAGTGAAATTAATGGGATTGTTGCTTCTTGGACGTAATATTTCAACATCCACTTTGGTTCCCTTCTCTCCGCGAAGCCTTCTCATCACGTCTTCATTAGTGTAACCAATAGCGCTGGTGTCATCAATAGAGATGATTCTATCGCCCGACATTATGCCCAACTGGTCGCTGGGGCCGCCGGAGATGGCCGTTATTACGGTAATGGTATCCTGGATAATATTAAATTGAATTCCAACGCCTTGAAATTTGCCTGCAAATTCTTCCTGTATTCGGTCACTGTCATCTTTTTCGATATAGACGGAGTGAGGATCAAGAGTACGAAGCATCGCTTTGATTGAGTTTTCCGTCAGCTTGCTCATATCCTTGTCAGGGTAATTATTGGCAACATAGAGATAGGCTTCTTCAAACTTATTATATGAGTCTCTCAAGTTTTGAATGTCGGGCCTGTGGAGAGTGTCTAAAGGGGTTCCTTCCAGCGTCAGGGTTGTATCATTCATTCCTTTCACAAGACCAATAATGCTTTTGTGATGGAGCTCTTCCAGCGAGGTTTCACCGAAATAGTTGTCCATTACCCTTCTTTGGACCTGCAGATATTTATGGAGATTCTCTTGGTGGATCTCATTCTTGACAACAACTTTGTCAACTCCTGCAAGCCAAACGGCCGACAGGATTAGTAGTAGAGCAAGTTGGGGAGCTAGAAACTTCTTCACAGACATTGTAATTTAGTTATTATTTAATTCAAATAACGCAGGCCACAGTTCAAAGAGTATAGTAAAGTAGAAATTGAAATACCATACTTAACTTCTAACGAATAATGTGCGAAAACGTTTCTTAAATATTAAATTTTGAGACTTTTTTACAAGATGTAGTGGCTAAGATCTTTGTTTTTAACCAGGTCGTCGAGCTGTTTTTGAACATAATCGCGGTCTATAGTGATCTCACCGCTGCTAATGTCGTCAGGTACGGCAAATAGCAGATCTTCGAGCAGTGTAGAGAGAATGGTATGTAAACGTCGTGCACCGATATTTTCGACCTGCTGATTGACTTCTGCGGCAATTTTAGCAATCTCCCTGATCGCATTTTCAGTAAAATCTACTTTCACACCTTCCGATTGCAACATCGCCTGATACTGCTTGGTAAGTGCATTTTTAGGCTGTGTAAGAATATTGAAGAAATCCTCTTCCGTGAGTGAATTCAATTCAACGCGAATTGGAAAACGCCCCTGAAGTTCAGGAATCAGGTCGGATGGTTTTGAAACGTGAAAGGCACCGGAAGCCACAAACAGAATATGGTCGGTTTTTACAATGCCATGCTTTGTATTAACGGTACTGCCTTCAACTATAGGCAACAGATCGCGCTGTACACCTTGCCGGCTAACCTCTCCGCCGCCTTTGCTCGTGGCTGATGTATCGCTTGCCACTTTGTCAATTTCATCGATGAATACGATTCCCTGGTTCTGAACCCGTTCCAAAGCTTCCTGTACGGCCGCTTCATGATCAATCAGTTTTTCAGCCTCCTGCTCCAGCATAATTTCACGGGCTTCATTTATAGGAAGCGTTCGTTTGGATTTACGACCGCCTTTTGAGAGATTCCCCAGCATATCCTGCAGATTAACACCCATCTCTTCCATTCCCTGAGGGCCAAAAACCTGCATCATTGGAGTTTTCCGTGAGTCGACCTCTATTTCAATTTTCCGGTCTTCCAGATCACCGTTTTTGAGTTTCTCGCGGAATCGCTCACGAGTTCGTTCATTCAACTCTGCATCGGAGGCATTATCGGGATCGAACCCAACTCTGCCGGATGATGTATTTACACTTGCGGGTTTATTTCTGACCGGTGGTATAAGAATATCCAATATCTTTTCTTCGACGATCTCGGCTGCTTTCTCTTGAACTCTTTCCTGCATCTCGAGCTTTACCATATTTACGGCAATATCGCTCAGGTCGCGAATCATCGACTCTACATCACGGCCCACATAACCGACTTCGGTAAACTTGGACGCTTCCACTTTAATGAAAGGTGCCCCGGCGAGTTTTGCCAATCTTCTGGCAATCTCTGTTTTACCAACACCTGTTGGACCAATCATTAAAATATTATTCGGTATAATTTCATCCCTGATTTCAGGATCAGACATCAGCCTTCTCCAACGATTTCTCAGGGCAATCGAAACGGATCTCTTGGCCTCTTTCTGCCCGATGATATATTTATCGAGTTCGGCTACGATCTGTCTCGGTGTTAAATTTTGTTGTTCAATTAATTTCATTGTACTACTGTTCGATTTCTAAAATGGTCAAATTGTGGTTAGTGTAGATGCAAATATCGGCTGCAATGTGCAGCGATTTCTCTACGATTTCCCGTGCAGACAAGTCAGGGGCGTTTAGTTGTAACGCACGCGCAGCGGCTAACGCATACGAGCCACCGCTGCCTATCGCCAGAATCTGATCATCTGGCTCAATTACGTCACCCTGCCCTGAAATTAGCAGGGGTGTATCTTTGTCCATAACAACAAGCAGGGCTTCAAGTTTCTGTAAGAATTTATCCTTACGCCACTCTTTTGCCATCTCGACAGCTGCCCGCTGCAGATTGCCGTTGTAACTGTTTAATTTCTCTTCGAATTTTTCAAACAGGGTGAAGGCATCGGCCGTTGATCCGGCAAAACCGGCCAGTATCGTTCCGTTTTGAAGCTTCCGAACTTTCTTAACGGTGGCTTTCATTACCGTTTTATCAAGCGTAGCCTGCCCGTCGGCGCCAATGGCAACATCGCCGTTATGAATAATTCCCAGCACGGTTGTAGCGTGCAGATTCTTTAGATTTGTCATATCTGCTTCCCTAAATAAAATAAAGTTCTGTTACCTTTTTTTGCTAGTCTTCCTGACGGGCGGGCCGTTTGGGCCGTTTAGGTAGATTACCCGAAGGTTTACCGTTTTTGTCGTGTTTGGAATAGTAATCAAGTGTTTCTTTCGATTTTTGTTCCACGTCAAGGCTTTGCATTTGCTGCTGATGAGCTTCAAGGATCTTATCCAGCGACTCATCTTGCAATACAACATCCGTAATCTCGAGATCAGATCCGCTGAGGGTGGCTTTAAACTCATTCAGAGATGTATTTTCGTCTGCGATGAACGAGATCTTAACTTTATACTTCATCATCCACTTGGCTTTTTGGCTGAAGAAGCCTCTTGTAAGATGGGATTGAAGATAGGGATTCACGTAGATATCGGCAGCCCTGTACTCGGTGCTGAATTTAAATTTGCTGATCCATGATTCGATATCGGTTACAATGGTATCTTGGCTAACCACTGTTCCGCTGCCGCCACACATTGGGCATACCTTTGATACAGAGTTGACAACACTTGGCCGAATACGCTGCCGGGTGATCTGGACCAATCCAAAATCACTCATACCGATCAGGTTGGTTTTCGCCTGGTCTTTCTTGAACTCTTTTTTGAGTTCGTCGTAAATTTTCTTTCGGTTCTTGTCATCCCGCAAATCGATAAAATCGACCACGATAATTCCGCCAATATCTCTTAATCTGAGCTGTTTGGCGATTTCACGGGCGGCTTCAAGGTTTGTTTTGAGTGAATTGTCCTCCTGCTTCTCTTTGGCGGCATACGGGCCTGAGTTGACATCTACCACATACATCGCTTCGGTTTGCTCAAAAATGAGATAACCGCCCGACGGCATGCGTACCCTGGGGCTGAAGATTGAGTTCACATCATGGCCAATATTCACGTGATCAAAAACGTGATCTTTGCCCTTATAGAGCTGAACGCTCGGCACCATTTTCGGTGCAATTTGCCCCACATAGCTCTTAACAGATTTGTAAAGCTGATAGTCGTCAATAAGAACCCTGTCGTATTGTTTGGCAAAGAGGTCACGAATCAGACTTTCCGTAATATCAAGATCGTTGTAGAGCAGCGTGGGTGGTTTGGAGGTTTCAAGGTTCTTGAGTATCCGTTCCCACTTTTTCAGGACGGTGCGCATATCGTCTTCGATCGCCTCCTTATCCTGATTTTGTGCTACGGTACGGACTATTACTCCAAATCCTTCAGGTAGCATTGACCCGACGATGCTTTTGAGCCGGCGCCGCTCTTTACCATTATTGATTTTTTTAGAGAGTGCTATGTACTCGCCCATAGGGATGAGTACGAGAAAGCGACCGGCAATAGTGATATCTGTAGAAACTCTTGGGCCCTTGGAACCGATCGGCTCCTTCACAATCTGTACCAAAAGGTTTTGATTGTTCCTGAGAAGCTTGCCGGCCAATACTTGTTTGTCGTTATTGGAAAGCTTGTCAAACTTCTGAAGTTCTTTCTCTGCAGCCTGCGAAATACTTTTTGAGCCGTTCATCATCTTGATGTAATCGCCCAGGTGGTCCCCGGCGTCAGAGAAGTGAAGGAAGGCATCTTTTTCCATGCCAAGGTCGATAAAAGCGGCACGGATACCGCTCATCACTTTGTGTACCCTGGCTAAATAAATATTACCAACTGTACGCTGATTTTCTTCAGATTCTATGAAAAGCTGTGCAAGCTCTCCGTTTTCTAAAAGGGCAACACGGGTTTGTTTGCCCGAGGAATGGATAATTATTTGATTCTTCATGTAAGCAATGAAATTTCATCAGCAATTCGCTAAGCCTACATTTTTCAATCAAAAAGATCTGAACAGTCCTGAAATAGGTTAAAATATTCTCCGGAAGGGTATCAGTAATTCTAGCTGAGCGATTTGCTATGCTGTTATAATTCTTGTTAGGAAATTGGTTTGGTGTATGCATACTCTCATTCAACTCAAAATAAGAGCAGTCCTGAGGGCGGGAGACCGCACTCAGAAGATAAAAGAAGTGGTAAATGATGTTATGCAAGATAATAATTAACAATACTTTAAAATTTTAGATGTGCAATTTGCATACTGAAATCACGCATTTGATCAATATAGCAGAAAGTTAACTAATAATTAAATATTGAATGAAGTTATGAGAAAGGGTTTGCCAATCTTCTGTTTTTCATGTGCTGCTATAAGGAAATGATCAAAATATATTATGGAAAACGGTTTAGGATCACATTTCTTGCACAACAGAGACAGTTTGAATTTTATTGACAGCCGGATGCCGGGCTCGCTAATTTTCTGCCACTCTCTTTATGGAAGCTCCCACGGCATTCAATTTATGCTCCAGGTTCTCATATCCCCGGTCTAAATGGTAAACGCGAAGCACTTCGGTTGTGCCTTTGGCAACCATTCCGGCCAGTACCAGGCTTACACTTGCCCTGAGATCAGTACTCATCACAGCTGCGCCCTCGAGTTCTGTTTTTCCCTTCACGATAACCCGGTTTTTCTCAACGCGCAGATCTGCACCAAGTCGATTCAGTTCGGGTACATAGCTGAAGCGGTCGAAGTAGATCTTTTCCGTAATCCGGCTTTCACCATCGGCCTGCGTCATCAAAGTGGCCCATTGAGCCTGCAGGTCGGTTGGGAAACCGGGATAGACTTCTGTGCTTATCGAGACCGGCTTGATGGCAGAGCTTGATTGAATCCGGATCTCTGTATCGTTAATGTCGAGTACTACGCCCAGTTTTTTAAATGATTTTGGAAACTCTCCAAGGTCTGACGGTTTGCATCCGGTCAGGGTCAGGTCGGAGCCCGGCTGCATTGCCGCTGCAATCATAAATGTTCCGGTTTCGATCCGGTCGGGATCGTTTGAGAACTCAACACCCTTCAGGCTGTCAACTTTTCGTATGGTAAGTTCTGATGTACCGATACCCTCTATGTTGGCTCCCATTTTTGTGAGCATATTGCAGAGCAGAACCACATCGGGCTCTTTGGCGGCGTTTTTAATGACAAACTTTTTGGCTCGTTTTACAGCCCCCAAAACCAGGTTCACCGTGGCTCCTACGCTGCTGGGGTTCAGGGTAAACTCTCCGCCTTCAACTTCATCTCCCTGCATCGAAGCCATTACATATCCTTTGTCGAGCTCAATGGAGATCCCCATCTCTTCAAAACCTTTTAGGTGGAGGTCGACCGGCCTTGGGCCCCATGCACAACCGCCGGGAAGAGAGATCCTTGCCTCACCGGCCCGTCCGACCAGTGCACCAAGCATGTAAAAAGAGGCGCGCATCTTTCGCACAAGGTCGTATGGAGCTTCCGTAAAGCCAAGGTTTACAGGATCGATTACCAGCTTGTTTTCCGTTTCATGAAAATCGACACGCGTTCCGGTTACCCGGATTACATTGTTGAAGGTATAGATATCCTGAAGTTTTGGCACAAGCTGCAAAGTAGTGGGGCTGTCACCCAACAGTGCCGCCGCCATCAATGGCAGCGCTGCATTTTTTGAGCCGCTGATTGAAATGGTTCCTTTTAAAGGCGTAGGCCCTTCAATAATAAATTTATCCACGTGGTTCTATTTCTAAAAGAGATTGATTTTTTTCAACGTTATCGTTTTGAGCTACATCCAGCGAGGTAACCGTTCCTGTTGCGGGGGCCTTAAGCTCATTTTCCATTTTCATTGCCTCGAGTATAATAACGGGCTGGCCTTCGGTAACTTCCTCGCCTTCTGCTACCAGTAATTCCAGGATCTTGCCCGGCATTGGTGCGTTCAGCTTTCCGGCCGAGGCCACAGCGTTGGTCGTAAAGCCAAGCTTTTCGAGCAGCAGCTCCTGGTCGTCTTTTACGGTAGACTCAATAAACACGCCGTTAATGGAAAAGGATACCTGCTGGCCGTCTACCGTTATGTTATCCACTTTATATAATTTGGTTCCATTACGGAACAGGACTCGCCCGTTCTCCTGAAGAATCAATTCGTAATTAATCTCCCTGCCATCAATAATGGCAATAGGTTTCTTCTCATCAAGAGTTACCCCGATTGAACGGTCGCCGATTGTAGTTTCAAATTGCATGGTTCTGAATACGTTTTAGGCCTAACCGTGTAGCTTTGTAAGTGAACTGATCTACGTGATCTGAATCATAAAAAGCTGAGGGTGAGGCAGGTGAGGTCTCTTCATAAACTTCGATGTATCCTTGATTGATCAGTTTGATCAGGTCGTAGCGGATAGCGCCAAATGGCAGACCGGTTTCCGATAAAATATGGCTAAACGGTTCAGGGAATATCAGCTCCCTCAAAATGGCCGTTTCGGATGATGTTAGTTTCATTTTTCCCATAGACTGCAAAGATAGAGTGTGAAGCTGTGAATGACAATAAGGGATGCTAATCTACGCGGATATCACCATAGGTTATCACATTTTCATTGGAATCTGTGACAATAACCCGGTATAAGCCCTGGGGGTTTTCAGGGAATTGAGCCACATCAAGCGGGCTGAGTGGGATAGATGTGAGGCCCGGGGGCAGTGGGCGCCGCTGGTCTTCATAAATAATTTGCAGGTTATTTGGCCCGTAAAAAGCAAATACCCTGAGCCCTGAAACAGACTCGACACCGGTCATGATCATATCAACAGAGATCTGCCCGGTGGTTTGCACGGGATTTGGATAGGCGGGATCCACTTCAACCAGGCCCTGAAAAAAGGGGGCAACCCGCCAGTCGTCCGGATCACTGCTTATTACAGCACCGCTGTTATCGGTTTGTGTAAATCCTTCCGGTTCGCTAAATGCAGCACGTTCAAAATCGCGCTGGTCACTGCTCTGATTACATCCTGCCAAAAGAATTAACAAAGTGAACCCGAAAAGGTGAATGATTTTAAATAGATTGGTATTCAATTGATTGGTCTGTTTATAAAATTAAGTAATGGTTGCTTTAACGGAATTGGTTATTCATTCATATAACCCTTACAAAAAAATTGTATTTTTCCTCAAATAAGAACAAATACATAATTTAATGATACAAGTTTACGGAATTAAAAACTGTAACAAAGTACGCGATACCCTTAATTGGCTCAAGGATAACAAGATTGAACACGAATTTTTTAATCTGAAGAAGGAACCTCTGACGCGCGAAGAACTTGAAGAGTTTGTACATCGTATTGGCCTTGATGTGCTGATTAATAAGCGCGGAACAAAGTGGCGGGATCTGGGGCTGAAAGATAAAGATCTTTCGGATGATGAGCTTTTTGAAAAGCTTCTAGAACACCAAACAATGATAAAGAGGCCCGTACTAATTAAAGACGAGGCTATACTGGTAGGTTATGATGAGGACGCATTTGAAGCATTTGTTGAGTAGTATATTTTCCCTGTTCCTGATTCTGTTTGCAACCACGGCTTCTTCTCTGCTTGCCCAGGAGGGATTTACCTACGATAGGGATGAGCCTCCCACCATGGAGATGCTGGTCGAGGCGCGGGAAGTTTTTGAATACGAGGTTAGATATGGGTTCTTTACACTGGGATGGGTGGATGTTGAGCTGCTGCCCGATACCACTTATAATGGTGAAAAAGCGTATCACCTGCGTACCCGTATCCGATCAAACCGAAGGGTTCCTTTTGTGGGTACACGTATTGTGAACTACGAGACACTTTTTCAGTACAATGACGACTGGCCTTACAGCTTTGTGTTTTGGAGGGATGATATACATGATGAGGAGTATGATATAGTGCGGATTATTTTTGACCGCGAAGCCGAAGAAGTTCGCTTTTTTGAAAGCGGAGAGCCGGCCGATACTCTTGCGCTTGAAGATCCTGCCAGCGGAGGAGATATTATTTTCTACTTTTCACGACTTTATGCCGGACTTGAAGAACCCTACAGCCTCCCAACATACATTGAAAATGAAAAAGGGTTGGTTACAGCAAAAAGCAGCCCGAAAACAGAGATGCGAAGCTACGACGCATTCGATGAGCCGATAGAGACATACCTGAGTGAGGGAGAGGCCGATGTGGATGGCCCGTTCGGTTTCAGGGGGACATTCAAATCTTGGTTCTCAACAGACGACCTGCGTGTACCAGTGGAAGCCCATGTGAGGGTTATTTTCGGAAATGTTAAAGTAAGATTGATTTCATATAAGCGAGATGGATAAAATTAGGGTTCTCTTGAAAAAATTGGATCATGGCAGGGATGTTGAGCTGCCATCTTATGCAAGCAGTGAAGCAGCGGGTATGGATGTTCGTGCGGCGGTTGAAAACCCTTTTGTATTGAAACCGGGTGAACGTGCCCTGATCCCGACAGGATTCCAAATGGCGCTGCCCTCCGGTTATGAGGCACAAATCCGTCCGCGAAGCGGCCTCGCTTTCAAACACGGCATTACCATGCTCAACAGCCCGGGTACCATCGACTCTGACTATCGTGGCGAGGTAAAAGTTCTGGCAATCAACCACGGTACTGAACCCTTTACAATCAACCACGGCGACAGGGTTGCCCAGATGGTGATTTCACCCGTTTATCGCGCAGATGCCGAAATGGTTGACCAGCTTCCCGAATCATTTCGCGGAGAAGGTGGTTTCGGAAGTACGGGAGTCAAATAGAGCACGGTATTTTGTTCCGGCTTATGGCTTCAGGGGGGTAGAACATTTTAAGCCGGAATAGAAGATCGCTTTTAGATGAAATACATTTACCTGTTGCAAACAACTCATCGATATCAGTTGCCAGTATCCCACATCTTAAATCCAGTAACAAAGCGAAATTTTCTTGAAGTTTAAACTTAAACCCTATATCGATCTTGTGCGGGGTAATCCTAACTACAGACGGTTATGGCTTGCTCAAATTATCGCAAACTTTGGGGATTGGTTTGGTATTCTGGCAATCTATTCACTGATTCACGAATACAGCGGATCGGAGCTTCTGCTGGGTCTCATCATTGTAGTAAAGATGTTGAGCCTCGCCTCTTTTTCACCCATTGCAGGGTATGTAACCGACCGTTTTAACCGGCGCAGCCTCATGATCTGGTGTGATATCTTCCGGGGAGTGATTGTCCTTGGGTTTATACTGATCACAACCGTGGAGCTTCTTTGGCTGGCTTACGTTTTGATAGCCCTGCAGATGGCCTTTGCCGCAGTTTTTGAACCGGCTAAAACATCTTCCATACCGAATGTTACCAGTTCTGATGAGCTGGTGGTTGCCAACATTCTCTCGGCGGCCTCTTGGAGTATCATCTTTACAACGGGTATGGCAGTTGGCGGTTTTGCAACAGCGTGGTTTGGCACCGACATGGTATTCTTAATCAACGGGTTTACCTATATGCTATCAGCCTGGTTCATTTACCGCGCGGTAATTCCACAGGTTAAGATGTCGAAACGTGAGCTCTACCGAACCCGGAATCCCCTCACCGGTATCAGGGAGGGAATTGAGTATCTCTATTCCAACAAGCACATTTTAAGACCAACACTGGCGAAAGGGTCGTTCACCATGTGCCTGGGCGCCTTGGTTTATATGCTGATTATTGTGGCAGAAGAGGTGCTGATGATGGGGAGTATTGGCCTGGGAATTCTATACGCGGCAAGAGGTATAGGTACCGGAATCGGTCCCGTGTTAGGTAGGCGGATCTTTAAGAGAGAGTCCGGCTGGGTTAGAGGAATGGGTTTTTTGATGATTACGGCAGGATTGATGTATATCGTTGTTGGGGCCTCACAGAGTATCTATGTGATGGTCTTCTTTGTGATTCTGGCGCACATGGCCTCCGGGTCAAACTGGGTAATGAGTACGGTTCTGCTGCAGCGGCGTGCTCCCGACAACTTTCGCGGAAGGGTGTTTAGTCTTGAATGGCTGCTCTTTACGCTGGCCCAGTCGGTATCGGTAACTGTTGCAGCGCTCATTTTGGAGTTTGGGCTTCTCACCATACGCGAGACGATGATTCTTTTCTCCCTGCTTCTGATTGTGTCCGGTGTTTTCTGGCTCTTCAAAGTTGCGCCAAAAGAGGACCAGTACACCGTAGATTCAGAGAAACTGGCAATCGAAAGTGCAGTGTGATTTATAACCGGAGGTTAAAAGAAAAACTGATCCGGGCCGTTTAAGGTAGGGTTGGATTTTTTGAACGGCGCTATTTCCGAATTAAAAACCATTGAACCTTATTGTTCATCAAAAGTTGATTGAGTGAACTGTTCATTTAATGTTATCTTTGTGAAAATAAATTCTGTAGTCTGATATATGATTTGGGAAAACAGTTCCTATTTATGGCTTCTATTACTATTACCGATAGTTTATGGTGCTTATTGGTGGTACCGACAGTACCAGGTAAAGAGAAGAGCGGCACTTTTTGACGAAAGGCTGGTTGGCCAGCTTCGGCTTAACTATTGGAAAACGGGAGATAAAATCCGACTAGCCGCCATGATGACGGCTGCTTTCTTTTTTATCATCGCTTTGGCCGGACCCAAAATTGGGACAGAAGTGAGAGAGATACAGCGAACAGGGCTGAACATGGTGGTTGCACTCGATCTTTCGCGAAGTATGAATGCGGAAGATGTGCGTCCAAGCCGCCTGGATAAGGCAAAGTTTGAGATCAACCGATTGGTTAACAGGCTGAGAGGAGACCGGGTAGGGCTGATTGTTTTTACGGATGAAGCTTTTGTACAGACCCCGCTGACCACTGATTATTCAGCCATGAGGTTATTTCTGGATATTGCCAATACCGACCAGATGCCCACAAGTGGCACCAACTTTGCCTCAGCCATGCAGAAAGCTATTGAGGCATTTGAATCGGTGGAAGAGCTCGATGGAGCGGCAAATGTGCTGCTTTTTGTAGCAGATGGAGAACATCACGGCCCCTCATATGATGGTACACTGCGTGAATTAACCCAAAAAGGAGTGTCCATCTTTACCGTTGGTATAGGAACAGTTGAAGGAGGCCCGATTCCAATCTACAACTCCCAGGGTCAGTTGACCGGCTACCACCGGGATAACCAGGGCAACACCGTTACCACGCGGCTTGAACGGCAAACGATGCAGGAAATCGCGGCAGCCGGAGGCGGTGAATACTATGAAATCCGTTCAGGAAGCGACAATATCGAACCATTCTTTGCACGACTGGATGAGCTGGAACGGGGTGAATTTTCCAGCCAGGAGTATGCCGACTATCAAAACCAGTACCAGATCTTGTTGCTTTTGGGAATGGTGCTCTTTATAACCGGCCTGTTTTTCCCCGACAGCATCAGTGAAAGAGAGAAGTTTATGAAACGATTTAAAAATTCCGAAAAAACGTAAAATGATAAAACTTTTTGTAACGGATCTGGATGGCTGTATTTCGCACCCCTTTAAAACACCGGATTGGGAAGCCATCAACAGGATCAGGGAGCTGAATTTAGAAAGCAGGAAATCTGACCATATTCCACCCATCACCCTCTGCACCGGGCGCCCATTTCCATATGCCGAGGCTGTTGCACAATGGCTGGATGTTCGAGTACCCTTCATTTTTGAAAGTGCCGGTATGTTTTCCTGGGAGGGTTATCATATCGAAACTGCACTGAGTACATCAGATGGAGAGCTGAACCCGATTTTAGAATTAAAGAGCTGGCTTAAAAAGGAAGTTATACCCAATTACCCGGCTGCAGTGCTTGAGTTTACAAAAATGATGGATGCCGGTGTGGTTTGTCAGGATTTAGAAATGAATGAGCAGATCCACCAGAGAGTGCTTGAAAAAGTTGGAAAGGACTACCCCGATCTTGAGGTTCATGCTACTGAAATTTCTGTAAACATCCTGATGCCCGGCAACGATAAGCTGCAGGGGATAAAACTGCTAAGTGAGGCTCTTGATATTAACCTTGATGAGATGGCCTATATCGGCGACAGCAGCGGAGATGTACCGGCCCTGAAAAGTGTAAAAATGCCGTTTGCTCCAATCAACGCCCATCAACTGGCAAAAAATAGCGGTGAAGTGATTGAACTGGACACCACAAAAGCCGTACTCGAGGCGTATCATCGAATTATTGAGTATAACAGGAGTTTTTAGGTTTAGTAATGAGTATCAAGTATCAAGTATTGAGTATTGAGTATCGAGATGTCAGGTTATAGGCAATTATTTGGTATCTCACTACTCCCCTAATTCAAAAACCTTCCGCACCCTCTCATCTCTCTATCCCCGTCGAGCTGAACAGTAACGGTGTGAGTGAATAAAAAACCGCTCATGGTGTCGCGGCAGTACTCTTTTTTTACGGCGACATTCAGAATGGCGGATTCCAGTTCTGCGCTGAACTCAAAGTTTTCACGATCTGTATCTGTCAGTTTTTTGGGCATTGGCGCAAACTGTTCCGTTTCAGGTGTTCGGTAGCGGATTTCCTGATCGGAGTTTATCTGAATATTCCAGAAGGGCTCATTGCCCGAAGCCAGAAAATGGACACCTTCCTCCCTTAGTTTTTCGTGGTGCCGCCTGATAGATGTCTCTTCCTGCGAGCGCTCAATTACGTGCATCTCCGCGAGTTCTCCGGTGATCTGTTCATCCTGCATGCTGAGCATGATTAGCTGATCTTCTCTGTAGAGAAATCGATTCAGGGGTTCGTTATCTTCATCATAGATCGTTAGGGTATCACCCTGCAACACCCATTCTCCTCGCTGCTCGATTGGCTCCGGGCTTCGGTCGCGATACCATTTCAGCTCCTTAAATCCATCTTCTTCAATAAGCAGGTAGTACTCGATTCCGGGACAGTCGGCACAGGGAGTAAATCCGCTAAAGGCAACCGGAAGGTTTTCAATGGGATCACTGCTCCTTACCTGTTCAGTTTTGTTCAACTCACTGCAGGCGGTCGAAACCCTGAACGAGACAAAAAGTACGATCAGCACGAGGATGGTTATGTTGATGATCTTGTTGTTCATTGAATCTGGTCAGTGAAAATAATTCTATTTTGTCTCAAAAAGTTCTGTCTTTGCTGAGATGGGGGTATTCGTTGCCTTACGTAAGGTTATGGGTCTTATCGATGGAGTCGTCAGCCATTTTTTGGTGATAGTCTTCGAGTTTGTCCGTAAGCTCGTCGCTGTTCATGCTCAGCATGCGGATGGCAAGCAGTGCGGCGTTTTTTGCCTTTCCGATTGCCACGGTAGCCACAGGAACCCCGTTTGGCATCTGTACGATGGAGTAGAGGCTGTCGAGCCCGCCCAGTGCGGTGGTTTTAACCGGAACGCCAATTACCGGGAGGGTGGTATATGAAGCCAGCATACCCGGAAGGTGAGCGGCCCCGCCGGCACCTGCGATAATGATTTTCAGCCCCCTTTCACGGGCGGTAAGTCCATATTCTGCCATCACGTCCGGCGTGCGATGGGCCGAGACCACCTGTTTTTCATACGATATACCAAATTCTTCAAGGGTTTCAGCTGCTTCTTTCATGGTAGGCCAGTCGCTGTCGCTGCCCATTACTACGCCTACAATTGGTTTGCTTGACATTGGGGATTCGTTGGATTTTGGTTAGGGGATCTGTTTCGGTGATTGAAACTTTCTTATTTCTCAGCTCAAAAAAATCTTTCAAACGTTCACGGGTTCTTGGAGCGTTATTTTAAGCAGGTTTCAGATATCAAGATATAGATAATATCTTTCATTCTCTTTGCAAAAATCGATGTGAAAAGGGGCGGGATATTCTTTAATATTGAACTAAATGCAGTGAGCCACCTCCTGGAGGCTGTCCAAAAAGTACATTTGCCTGCACCTCAACCTAAATTATTTACTTTTTTTTAAATAAATGTAGCAGGAATTTTTCGTGTTGCTTCGTTCCGCCAATTGGCGGATTCGTGGCAATAACCGGCAGTTTATTACCACGAAGACTCAAAGACTCAAAGGTTCACGAAGTAAACTTTAATTATTAAGGCATCCATAAATCAAATGTATCTTTTTGGACAGCCTCAGCTTTTTTTGAGATTTTAGAATTTAACTCAGGTTATAAACTTTACCCGATCATCAACAATATGGAACTTGGAATCTACACCTTCGTTGAAAACACACCGCAGCCGGAAACAGGCAAACCGCTGCACCCTGCTGAACGGCTACAGAACCTTCTGGAAGAGGCGGAGCTGGCAGACGAACTTGGTCTCGATCTCTATGCCATAGGGGAGCATCATCGTGAAGAGTACGTTTCATCGGCACCATCTGTTGTTCTTTCGGCAATAGCCGCCCGCACAAATAATATCCGCCTCTCAAGTGCAGTAACGGTGCTGGGCTCTGAGGAACCGGTGCGGGTATTTCAACAGTATGCCACACTCGATCTGATTTCGAAGGGCAGGGCGGAGATTATGGTGGGCCGCGGTTCGTTTATTGAGTCGTTTCCGCTGTTTGGATACGACCTTCAGAACTATGAAGAACTATTTGAAGAGAAACTTCAGCAATTGATTGAAATACGCGATAATGAGGTGCTGAACTGGAAGGGAAAGCACACTCCCGATGTGGAGAACAGGGGAGTCTATCCAAGGCCTTACCGGCAGAAAATACCGATCTGGAGAGCCGTGGGCGGAACTCCAAAATCAGCCTATGTGACGGGTGCGTTAAATCTGCCGATGGCCATTGCCATCATCGGCGGATATCCCGAACAGTTTAAACCGATGGTGGATCTGCACAAGAGAGGATTACAGGAGGCGGGTCACCGGGTACAACCGGTCAGTATTAACTCGCATGGCTTTATTGCGGATACAAAAGAAGAGGCAATCGAAATTGCATTCCCCGCTTTTAAAACCCAGATGGATAATATAGGCCGTGAGCGAGGCTGGCCGCCTATGACCCGCGAGCAGTTTGAGGCTTCGTGTACCCTTCGCGGTGCCAATGTGGTGGGCAGCCCCGATGATGTGATTGAAAAGATTCTGTATCAGCACAAGATATTCGGGCACAGCCGGTTTTTGCTTCAAATGAGCGTGGGTAGCGTTCCTCATGATAAGATGCTGCGCTCAATTGAACTGTTTGCCAAAGAAGTGGCGCCGGCCGTCAGGGAGAGAGTAGCTGTTATTGAAGCATAATAATCTTTACGTTTTAATAGATGTAATGTCGTTCAACCACTATTAAAGTGCAGATTTTGAATCTTTAACAACCAAATTTCAACTGTTATGCCACTCATTAAATCAGCATTTTGTATGGCTGCTATTTTGGTATTAAACCTATCAACCATGAATGCACAGGATTTTAACGGGGAGTTTACGGAACGGTTTTACTGGCACTTTGAACAGTCGTCTGAAAAGGTGATCAGCCTGGCAGAGACCATGCCGGAAGAGATCTACAACTGGTCGCCTGACGGCGAGGCGATGTCCGTGGCGAGAGTGTTCATGCATATTGCCCGGCACAATTACATGATTCCGGAGCGCTGGCTCGGGATACCGGCGCCCGATCACATTCAACAGGGTGAGATGGAGCAGATCAGTGACAAGGAGACGGTTGTAAGGATGCTAAAAGAGTCCGTGGAGCATGTACGCGGGTTTTCAGGAGAGCTTACGAATGAGAAACTTTTTCAACCGGTAACCATCTTTGGCGAAGAGACACACGGATGGGCTGCCCTGATGCTGCTTATTTCTCATATGAATGAGCATGTAGGGCAATCGGTAAGCTATGCACGCATGAACGGAGTTGTTCCACCCTGGTCGGAATAAACGGATTGAAAATCGGAATATCACGCCAGTAACCCATGGGCAAAAAACTAATGGTTCCCGGGGGGCGATTCATAGGTCTGTCATCAAACTGAAAATTTAGACCTGTTTTGGTTATCACTCATCAAATCCGGTTAATAAGCTTCAGAATATCATCTCGCTTCACATCTGAAAATAAACCTGAAATTTTCTTAAGAACTACTCAAAAATCAGGGAACATCTGTTCTGAAAAAGAATATAGATGCAGTAAATAAATTTAGCTTTAGATGAAGTACTATTTGATAGCAATCGGAACCGTGATTTTACTATCGGCGGGACCAAAAACAGCAGAAGCTCAGCAGACGGAAATTGGATTCAAGAGTGGCTTGAATCTGTACTCTCTGAATTTTGAAAACAACGCTAAAACCGGTAACAGAGCCGGCCTTCAATATGGCTTTTCTGCCCGTATTTTTCCCGAATGGCTGCAGCCATTTTCATTGCAGTCAGAGCTATTCTACTCTCCACAGGGAGTAAAGTTGAGAAATGAAGATGCCCTGATTACCCTCGATCACATCAATGTGCCAATCCTGTTTCAATATCTGTTTGATAATGGAATTCGTGTACAGGCCGGTCCGCAACTTGGGTTTTTGATGAATGCCAAGGCGGAATATGGCGGTGCTATCATTGACATAAAAAAGAGGTTCAATAAAGTAGATTTTGGTTTAAGTACGGGTTTGAGCTATCTCTATGCTCCCTATGGTGTTGGTGTGGATATCCGGTACAATCTCGGGCTGAGTAAAATCTCCACGGATAACTTTTACAGATCAACGAACAGGGGATTTCAGATCTCCTTTTTCTATCAGTTCAGATATGGTGAGTAAGGTCTGTTTTTTTATCTTTTGAACCGGACTTTCTGTTTGCACTTTGCACTCCCGATGGATTGAGTTGTCGCTATCGCGGTCTTGTGCCTTGCAACATGACGCTGTCAGAATTTCTGAAAAGCACAGAAAATGCTGACAGGTCAGTACTCAAGTCTTAGGACTCAAGACTCCCCCCAAAATAAAGTCCGTCAGCTGCTTCTCCAGCTCCACCGGATTGGCCTCCTCGGTGTGATCGGTGTACCAGTAGTAGATCCATCGCACGGACGAAAGCACTGCGTGGGTGATGATGTCCATGTCGAATGGGCGAAACTCTCCGTTGTCAATCCCCTCCTTGATGATAACCCGTACCTTTTGTTCATACTCATCCCGGCGATCTGTGAATTTGGTGAGATTTGGCTCCTTAAGGTTGCGCCACTCATTTACAAGCAGTCCCACCTGGTACGGTTTGGTTGAGGTGAGGTTAATGTTGAGAGAGACCAGCGCCTTCAATTTCTCGATGGGGGAATAGCTCGAATCAAGAATATGATCGATCCCCGAATGAAAGTCCTCCGAGATCTGGAACAGACAGCTCTCCAAAAGTGCCTCTTTTGATTCGATAAAGTTATAAATATTTGAAACTTCAAAGCCCATCCGCTCCGCCAAATCACGCATGGTTGTGGCTTTATATCCCTTTTCATGAATCATCTTCAGGGATTCATCAAGGAACTGTTTTTTTCGGGGAGAGTGGTTTTGGGGCATGGGTT
>REDT01000194.1 GCA_007693295.1 Balneolaceae bacterium | reverse complement strand
CAATGGTACCTACGTTTACGTGCGGCTTGTTGCGTTGAAATTGTTCTTTTGCCATTGTAAAAAAGAATTATTTATGTTTTGTTAATTATAATACGGTTTAACATTCACCTGAAGAGCCGATAGTCGGAATTGAACCGACGACCCCTTCCTTACCATGGAAGTGCTCTACCCCTGAGCTATATCGGCTTTTTTCAGAGAGCGGGCGATCGGACTCGAACCGACAACATTCACCTTGGAAGGGTGACGCTCTACCAATTGAGCTACGCCCGCCTGGAATGCTTCAAATATTTATCATCAAGTTCTTCTGAAATTAATATTACGTATTTGAAGCAGTGGGGGGAGCAGGATTCGAACCTGCGAAGTCGTAAGACAACAGATTTACAGTCTGCCCCAGTTGGCCGCTTTGGTATCCCCCCGGTATCAAAATTCCCATTCTTCATCTAATTAAATAGATCGAACAGTACTTTAATAACGTGCAAACTCCAACATGAGCCAGTGGCCGGATTTGAACCGACGACCGGCTGTTTACAAAACAGCTGCTCTACCCCTGAGCTACACTGGCTTATGTTGGAATTTATTACTGAAATATATCAGCACATCAATATGTCAAACATTCACTGAGTAAAACGGATTAATTTGAGCTTTTCAAAGGAGAAACACAGATCCTATCTTCTTTAAAAATGCGCATATTTTTCCCATCAGTGAAAGACCTGAAATCTAAAAATATCCTGCTTATTAATCAACCTTTTTGGCTTCTTTTTTTTTCATCTCTCGTAATTTTTTATACCCCTTCTTTTTAAACAGTAGTCTGGCAAGAATCACGAGTACTATAAATACAAGTATAACCCAACCATAAACATTAAGATAGTAGCCAATAATTTGCCAATTATCGTGCACCAGCCAGCCCAATCCAAGCAGAATAAAATTCCAAAGAAGTGAGCTTATTGATGAGCTGGCAACCGTAGAATAGATTTTAGTTCTCGTAATACCTGCCGTTAATGAGATTACAGAACGCGTGCCGGCCAGAAAACGATTAGCCAAAATCACTCCCTGTCCCCATTTTTGCATCCATCGTTTTCCACGATCGAAATACTTGATATCCACAAAGCGCATAAGCCAATACTTTCTGCGCTGAACGGCGATAATATCACCGAAATGCGCCCCAACGGCGTACATACTCATAAAACCTACAACAGAGGCTATAGTGGTGAGAATGAGCAGCGGCGTAAAGCCCACGATCTGTTCTGCCGCCAGGTACCCGCCAAATGCAACCAGCACATCACCGGGTATGGGCGGCACTATATTCTCAAAGTATGCAATCAGGGAAAAAATCACATAAACACTCAAAGGCGAAAGTGTAAGAATCCAATCAACAATTTGATCAAGGTAACCTTCCATATCGATCTAAACTCTCTGGATTAATACAATTGCATGAACAGCGATGCCCTCTTCCCTGCCAATAAAACCCATTTTTTCGCTGGTAGTTGCCTTTACAGAAACCTGCTCAATATCACAATGCAGGCATTCTGATATTGAGTGCCGGATATCGTGCATATGTGGATTTAATTTTGGCTTCTCAGCAACAACGGTGGCGTCGAGATTTACCAGAACATACCCTTTTTCGATCATCATGGAATAGGTTTCCGCCAATAAAATCTTGCTGTCTATCCCTTTATAGGCCGGATCCGTATCGGGAAAATGCTCCCCTAAATCACCCAGCGCCAGTGCTCCAAGAATTGCATCGGTTATGGCATGAAGAAGAACGTCTGCATCTGAATGGCCTTTTAAACTTTTGTCAAATGGAATGGATACTCCGCCAAGAATAATCCCATCCCCTTCCCGGAATGAATGGACATCATAACCTAAGCCTATTCTCATTTTATATCCTGTTTCATATCAGATGTTAATAACCACTCTGCAAATCTCAGGTCCAGCGGATATGTAATCTTAAAATTTTCTCTGTTGCCTTCAACCAGTAAAACCTTCTCGCCCAGATACTCAAGCAGCGAGGCGTCGTCAGTTCCAAGAAAGCTATCCTGTTCGGCTTTCCGGTAGGCCTGCTTCAGAAGACCCGTTTTGAATATTTGCGGAGTTTGGGCCTGCCACAGGTTCTTCCGGTTGGGCGTTCGAACTATTTGCTTGCTGCCGTCAGATATCTTTATAGTATCTTTAGCGGGAACAGCGATAATAGCACCGCCTGCCTCTATTGCTGCTTCAAAACATTTTTGGATCGATTCCGGGTCAATGAAAGGCCTAACCGCATCATGCACTGCAACAAATTGCACATCCTCAGAGAGAGAGTTCAAAGCATTCCTGATAGAGTGCTGCCTCTCAACCCCGCCCACAACTACTGTGGTTTTCAAACCTTCAAACAGGGTTTTCAGAATGTAACCGGTGCTATCTACGTATTGCGGTGAAGTTGAAACCACTACTTCCCGGAGGCCGTAAATCGTTGTAAACCTGGAGAGCGTATGTTCGAGAATGGTTTTCCCGGCAATTTCCAGGTACGGCTTGGGAACTTCACTCCCAAGCCTGGCCCCGGAACCGGCTGCCGGAATAATTAGTGCCAGGCTCGAATTGCTCACAACAGTCCACCCTTCTTAAAGAATGAGCATTGCATCTCCAAACGAGAAGAACCGGTAGTCGTTCGCCACAGCCTCTTTATAGGCTTCTTTTACAAATTCAAAACTGCCAAATGCTGCGGCAAGCATGAGAAGTGTTGATTCAGGGCGGTGGAAATTTGTAATTACCGCTTCCGTAATCTTAAACGGATAATCGGGATAGATAAACTTATCGGTCCAGCCGGTTCCTGCTTTCGACATACCGCTGGCCATTACACTGGTCTCAATAACCCGAACTGCAGAAGTACCACAAGCAACCACTTTATTGGTTTTACTTTTCAGGGCAATATTAATGCGATCTGAAGTCTCTTTGGAGATGTAGTAGTTCTCCGAGTCCATTCTGTGCTTTGTCAAATCCTCAACCTCAACAGGCCGAAATGTTCCCCATCCTATGTGGAGCGTTACCGGTAAAAATTCAACACCTTTTTTCTCTAATTTTTGCACCAGTTCCGGTGTAAAATGCATGCCCGCAGTAGGAGCCGCAACCGCACCCCTCTCCTTTGCAAAGATGGTTTGATAGCGCTCCTTGTCAGAGTCTTTCGGCTCGCGCTCTATGTACGGAGGCAACGGCATGTCGCCTATCTCATCGAGACGGTCGTACAGCTCATCATTGGGCCCGTCGTACAGGAAACGTATGGTTCTGCCGCGCGATGTGGTATTATCCACAACCTCAGCCATTAACTCATCGCCAAAATAAAGCTTATTGCCGATTCGAATTTTTCGTGCGGGCTCAACAAGAACATCCCACAACATGTTTTCAGGCTGCAACTCTCTGAGAAGAAAAACTTCAATATCGGCTTCAGTCTTCTCTTTTTTACCTTTAAGCTTGGCAGGGAAAACTTTGGTGTTGTTATAGATTATCACATCTCCTTCATTCATATATTTATGAATATCGGAAAAGGTCTCATGCTTAATGGATCGGTCTTCTCTGTTTAAGACCATTAACTTGGAGGAATCTCGTGGATCTACAGGCTCGTCGGGTACATTAAAATCTTCGATTTCAAACTTGAAATCCGTAAGTTTCATTTTCAAAACGGTAGTGGTTTTGCGTTAAAAATTTCATTAAAGCAGAAGCTAGTTAATATACCGTATTATAGTGCATTTTACAAGCCTCTTTTACATTAACGCTTGGAAAGCCGCTTATAATATGTACTTATAAGAACCATTCAAAAAAATTCAAATTTGTTTACTAACTCTTCCCATTTGCGTATAATTAAAGGTGTTCATGAATCGTTTCTTAAGAAAACAAATTGATCCTGCTATGAAATTCACATCATTACTTATACTCATTGTGTTCTGCACAGCTTTCATTGCCGAAGCTCAGCTTCGTAAAGATCTTACATACACCCCTGAGGAGTATACCGGCGCCATTACGCACACACAGACCCCTTCTACAGGTAGCTGGATGAATTTATTAAACATGACAATGAGCCACTCATACTCGATGAGTTTTTCCAATTTTGGCGGGCAAACTCAAAATCTGAATGCCTATACGAATTCAATGTTTTTTGATGTAAGTGAACGTTTTGACGCGCAGCTCGACGTCTCTGTTCTGCATTCACCTTTCGGCAACAGCTTTATGAGTAATGATAATTTGGGAGCACAAATTGTGATTGATCAGGCACGGATCGACTATAAGATCTCTGATAATGCGCGTATCTCACTCTCATTTTCCCAAAATCCATACTACTCCAACTACAATCGCCACGGGTTTGGCAACCTGTACTCTCCATTTAATCGAAGATCACCCTTGTATTAACGTTTTAAATGGCCCAAAAATCACTCAACAACAGCCAAAAAAATTTACTGCTTAATTCAGCGATAGGATTTCTCGGAGTACTCCTCTTTATTCTTATAGTTGCCCTTGCAACCCGCTTACTCTACCCCAGAATTATCAGTGAACGGGCAACACAGGATCCTGCTTTAATCAGCAACATCATTCAACTGGAAGTTTTAAATGGCGCCGGTGTACCCGGCCTTGCCACACAGTATACCAGCTCATTAAGGCAGTTTGGATTTGATGTTGTAGAAACGGGAAACTTCGACCATTTTAATGTTACCAGTTCAATGGTGATTTCGAGAAGCGGTCATATGGAGAACGCAAGACGGGTGGCACGTGCCATTGGAATATCCGAACAACAAATACTCAGAGAAGAGTCACCCGACTTCTACCTGGATGTGACTCTGGTCATAGGATCAGATTATGAATCATTAAATCTTTAAAATGCTAATGACAGATCAAAAAGAGACAAAAATAAGTCAATTTTCTACTTCATCTTCAAATAAAACAGCGGATTCTAAAAAATTAATTGAGGCCATTACTGAAGGGCTTCTTGAAAAGAAAGCCAAGGATATTGTTATTCTTGATGTGAGAAACCTGACCACTTTAGCCGATTTTTTTGTTGTTTGCCATGGTACATCCGATACCCAAATACGTGCACTAGCCAACAGTGTTCATGAGAAAGTGAAGGAAGAGATTGGAGAAAACCCATGGAAAAAGGAAGGTATGGAGGCCCGAAACTGGGTAATTCTCGATTATGTAAATATAGTAGTTCACATTTTTAGTGAAGAGAAAAGAGACTATTACGGAATAGAGCGAATGTGGAATGATGCTGTTGTTACCGAAGTGGCAGACGCCCTATAGAAGCTTAATCTCGAACTTTCGCTAAATATTGAGATTGCCCCCTTTTTTTAAATGGAAGGGGCACTTTTCAGTTTCCGGCATAAATCGATTCCCCTGAATTTTAAAATCCCCCGGCTTTCAAGGGTTTTTAAACATCTTTTAAGAAATTACTCCATTGAGTAACCCATTCACATATCCTTACTCCTGGCCGTTATTGCTGCTGATTGCAATCGTAGTCAGTTACGGCTTTTTTGAGTTTGCGAACAATAAGCCTCAGGCCCATGGTGATAATTTCGATTATGAAATTGAACGAAGTCTGGATAAGGGCCGCCAACTTTTCAACTCAATCCATGACGATTTTGTTGAAGAATCCAATCAACTATACCAGACACTCTCCAGGGTACCGTTAGCCGAACAAAACAGATCCTTTGTTTATAATCAATTTGAAGAGTTTAACTTCTGGGGCATATCGCTGCACCGGAACGACAGCCGATGGGTCTGGAAGGGGTTTAACCTCACCCCGGTCACAATGGGAGGTCCGGCTGATCATGACTCTTTACAGGTAAGTTTGCTGAAAAGAAATAACGTTGTTTACCTTTTCGGGCAACGTTCGTTTCAGATTGATGAATTTTCCTATGATCTGCTAACCGCCCGAAAGCTGGAACTCACCAGCAACCTCCCCTTCTCTGACGATGTTATTTTTAATCTCTCAAAAGATCCCTCACTAAAAAACCACTACCCGGTAAGCTTTAATTTTTTTGACCCGGAGACCGATAACATTATATATAAAACCCTATCCACAGAATCTGCCGATTCGGTTGGTATTGTATACGCCTCTATTGATGATATTGAAACCTATTCGCAAACCTACAGTGAACAGGTTTCAACATGGAGGGTTTGGTTTCAGATTACACTGTTTTTCGCTTTTTTTATTCTTGTTATCGCAGCAAGCCGGGTAAGCAGAAGTAAACTTTCGCAGCTGTTTTGGCTCGTAATTGTCTTGTTAAGCTGGCCGGTGCTCTTCCAATCCGGAATTTTAGATAGCTGGGCCGGCTATTTCACAACTGTTTTCAGCGGGGCGGATGAAAACACCATTTTGAGCCTGGCATCTTACCTTTTCAACTCTCTCTTGTTCTTCCTGGCCTTTATTATTGTTTACTACGCCCGTAATATGCATGATCCGGATGCCAAAGGTCAAAATCATTTCAAAATGCTGACGATCTCGATTCTGCTGGGTGCGGTGTCGGCGTTTTTGATCCTCTTTTTTATTTTAGCAACCCAAAACCTGTTGGTTGAAAGCAGAATACCGCTCTTAGACCTGGAGCTTGTACCTGATCCCAAATCCTTCATTTTCTATGTATCATCTGCCCTTTTCTTTATCGCCATAAGCGGAATTATTCTTACTTCAACCCACTACCTCTATCAAAGAGAACAGGATAAATCTACGGTAATTGCTGTAACCGCTACATTCAGTTTCATACTTTTTTACTATCTGACAGACCTGTTCCTGGCTCTTCAGTCAATGTTTAGCTGGGTATTTCTGCTTGCTGCGGGCCAGTTTCTAATTTTTCTGTGGCTTGTTCATGCCATACACAAATACACCTACTATTTTCGTGAAATGTCCGGTTTCAGAAAGTTGATGATAGGTGTATTTTTTGCCTCCTCAGTGATCTATGTTGTTATCTGGAACTCCTCCAACGAACGGATGGACAGGGAGTTGCTTGAACGGGCCAGCACTTTTGCCAGTGAAGAGATTACAGATACCCGGGAGATCTTAACAACACTGCTTAGTGACCTTGAGCGAAACCTGCTTTATCTGTCTGAAGAAGACATTCAGAATCGAACGTTGACTGCTCAGGCTCAATTTCAGCGTGCTATTCGCTCAAGTATTCGGCCGGACTGGAGAAACCACTCCTTTGAGATACAGCTGCTTGATACACAGGGTGAAATGATTAGCGACTTCTCGACCAATCTCGACACTCCCGGCTGGAGATCGCTTGTGGATATTGCCTTGATGTCGACTTCACACCGGGAGCAGCAAATCCGCAGAATGACTAACCGGCCAATCATTTATGAAAGGCCTGTTAATCTTGGTGAGAATTTCATCTCGTTTAACCGCGGATGGATTCCAATTTATGACGAGGCTGAAGTGAATGAAATCATCGCCTGGATCTTTGGAGCCGCATACCAGGAACGGCCCGATTACAACAAACCGATGCGGGCCGTACTGGCCGCTGCTACCAGCGACGACTGGAAACAGAGTTATTACATAGCCGAGTTTACCGATAACCGGGTTACCCGCAGCGCCATGCAGGGAATCTACAACAATCAGCCCGAATACAACCGCCTGCCGGTTCGTGAAGCTGAAATTGCCAGGAGTGATTCCATAGCGTTTATCACAAATATTACAGCCCAAGGTTCATTCAGGGAGGTGCTTCTTAAAGGAGATGATCAAAAAATATTTAAGGCCAGCACCGCCGTCTATGGCTTTAACCATCATTTATTCTCCTACTTCAGGCTGCAAATCGTGCTGGTTTTTTTCGGGTTGATCGTGTTCTCTCTTTTGGCCCTGGGCGGATTAAAAAGCCTCGGGCTGTTTGGTCAGAGCCGTAAGTTCAAACACCGCCTTTTAGATGGCCTTACCCTGGCTACCATACTTTTTCTTACCGTATTGATTTTCGCCACCCAGTATGCCGTGGGAAACCAGAATGAAAAAAATGTAGAGCGTGAACTGATCACAACATTAAATAGCCTAAGTGAATCTCTTCGGGGTGAAATTAACTTCCAGCAGGTACAGAGCAGCTCTTCGCGTTTAAATGAATTTGCAACACCGCTTAATGTAGATGCCATCCTTTATGGCCGGGCAAATGTAATCGACTCTACAACCCCTCAGATTTTTCAGCAGCATCTCATGCCCAGGTCGATGCCCTACCCCGCTTATGATTTCCTTTACAATCGTGAGCGCAGGCACTACATGACTACTGCACAAATTGGCAGCGAAACACTGCTCATCGGGTACCGGGCACTGCTCAATGAAGAGAACAGGCCGGTTGGAGCCATTGCTATTCCTACATTCGTTCAATCACCCGTTTACAAGGAACAGCTTTTAGAGACCATCAGCTATCTTTTTGGGGTTTATCTTGTCATTTTTGGCCTGTTCATTATCGGAACGGTTTTCCTCTCCAATCAGCTCACCAAACCACTACAGGTCATTCAATCGGGGTTGAATAAAATTTCAAGGGGAGATATGAAAACACAGGTTGCTGTTACCAGCAAGGATGAGATTGGAACGCTGGCCCATGCATATAACCAAATGGTTGAACGCCTCGATGAAGCTCAAAAAGAACTTTTGCTTGCAGAGCGGGAAGCCGCATGGAAGGAGATGGCACAGCAGGTAGCCCATGAGATCAAGAATCCGCTCACTCCCATGAAGCTGAACCTGCAGCACCTGCAGCGCCAGCTCGAAGCCAATCCCGACGATGTGATGAAACTGAAGCCTGTTATTGAACGGACGGCAGCGAATGTGATTGAGCAGATCGATTCTCTGAATAAAATTGCTTCCGATTTTTCCAAATTTGCCAAACCTGTCCAGGAGGCGCTGGAGCCGTTAAACCTAAACAAGCTGATCGATTCTGTAGTAAATCTATACAACAATGATGAAGCCGTTACGGTTACCCTTTCACAGCCAACCGAGGAGATTATCGTCATGGCATCGGAAGATGAGCTTAGAAGAGCTCTCATCAACCTGGTTAAAAACGGTATAGAGGCCCATGAGAACGGACATGCCAACATCGGAATAACCGTAAAGCGACAGAAGAGTGATGTGTTGATCAGTATCCGCGATAACGGAAGCGGAATAGACATAGCAGACAGAAGTAAGATTTTTGTGCCCAACTTTTCAACCAAATCGAGCGGTACCGGTCTCGGTCTGGCCATTACCAAGAAGATCATGGAGGCACACCATGCAGATATTCGCTTCGAGTCGGAAGAGGGCAAGGGTACTACCTTCTATATCACAATTCCGGTGAAGACGTAGGTGGCGCGATAGCGACATCCCGACCCATCGGGAGTACACGGTGCACGGTGTTACGTTAAAGGTTACACGTTCAGCGTTTAACGTTTCAACCTTCAACCTTCTTCCTCAATGCGCCCCAAGAAATCAGGGCTAGGAAAACACTGGCGGCATCAAAGCTCAACGCCCTCAGCCTCAAGGCCAATTTTGATGTTTTTTCTGGCCTGTTCTGCTGAGAAGTTGAGGCTGCTTCCGAGAGATTCATTGGGTTGATAGAGAGTGGCTTTGTATACTTTATAAGGCTTTCCGTTGCTTTTCTTCAATACAGCCCCCTGCTCATCAGCCTGCTTTACGAGCCGGTTAATCCGGGTAAATTCCCGCAAATCTTTCATAAAGATCTCCTCAAGAATGATATTGAGAGTCTGAACGGAAATATCCACTATGTCTTTCACCGTTCGGGGTTCACCAAATTCCCTGAACTTTCGGGTTATCACCAAGACTACTTCGTCCGGGCTGTGATCTTTTAAGACCTGGCCAATCGGGTTCACATGGCGAATGCCACCATCCACATGCAGGTCGCCATTCAACTCAACCGGATCAAAAACCACCGGGATGGCTGTACTGGCAAGCACTTGTTCAAGCATATTCCATGGCACCATTCCACGAAGGCCTTTGTGCTCCCGGTAAGCACCTGTTGAAATGTTTACGGTGCCACAATAAAAATCTGTTATAAACCGGTTTCCCACAGACTTTCGCAGTTTTTCTCTGAGCGGCGAATTATCAAAAAAACCCAGTGGAGGTTTTCTGATACCGATTTTGTGCAGTATAAAATTACTCACTTTCCGGTCAAACCGGCGCCTTTTTAGAATCTCCTCTTCGCGAAGATCACTCCAAACAGAACCCAATTCATCCGATTTACCCGTTGCCACCATTATACCATTCAGAGCCCCTACGCTTATCCCGGCAACTGCGTCTGGTTTCCATCCGTTTTTGCTTAGCTGCTCAATAACTCCGGCCTGAAAGGCTCCCTTTGCACCACCACCGCTCATTATCAATACACGCTTGGCCATACGTTCTCCTTTGTTTAGCTTTTAATCTGCTTGTATCTCTTTTTAAATCTAATTTTTAAAAACATGAGTTCGAATTAAAAATTTGAGAAAAGAGCTTCCACTCCTTTGTAAGGAGGGGTCGGGGGTGGTTACTGCTTTTAGAACAAGGCTTTAAGTTTAGAAGTTAGCTCATTAGCCTGATTCAACCTCCCCTAAATCCCCTCCTTGGAAAGGAGGGGACTTTTTCATTGCCAAGCTCTATGATTATATCTTGAAGTCAGGTTAAAATGTACTAAAAGTTGAGTGGATTTTCCGAATTGTTGCCTCTAAAATATATAACTGAAAAATCGGATCGCAACTAGCTGCCCGGCAGATTTAACTCAACCTGCCTTACACAGATATTTCCGGTAACAAGTCAGCCTAAATCTTCGTACCATCTGCCCTTCACAATTTCTGATGGAACCCACACAACCCACATATAATAACAGTATTAAACAGGAGGTTTCGAGCCTGCTCAAAATCGGTATACCCGTTATTATCGCTCAACTGCTCCAAATGAGCATGAGTTTTGTTGACACGGTGATGGCCGGCCGTCTTTCACCTGAAGATCTTGCAGCTGTTGCGGTAGGATCGAGCATACTTCTTCCCTTTGTGGTACTCTGCCTTGGCTGCATGATGGCCGTAACCCCAATCGTGGCTCAAAATGTGGGTGGCCGCAAATTTACGCAGATCGGTAAAAATGCGCGGCAGGTCCTCTGGCTGAGTCAAATCCTGGCAGTTCCCAGCTTTATCCTGCTGCGAAATCTCGATTTTGCCTTCCCGCTCATTGGCGTTACCGAAGAGATTGTACCGATTGCCAACGGTTATCTCAAAGCTATCTCCTGGGGTATTTTTCCGGCATATGCATTCGGGGCTTTACGATATTTTAATGAAGGCCTCAGTGTAACCCGGCCGGCCATGTTTATTGCAGGCATTGGCCTGTTGGTCAATATTCCGGCCAATTACGTATTAATGTTTGGCAAGCTCGGATTCCCCCAGCTTGGAGCCATCGGTACAGGCTATGCCTCTGCAATAGTATTTACCGTGATGTTTATTGCGATGCTCTGGTTTACCATGGGATTTGAAGCCTACAAGCGGTTCGATATCTTCGGGAAGTTTCGATGGCCTGAGAAAAAATACCTGGGAGAACTGCTTCGAATAGGAGGGCCTATAGGAGTCAGTTCAACGATGGAGGTATCCATGTTTGCTGTAGTCAGCTTATTGGTAAGTACCATCAGCACTTTAGCCATAGCGGGCCATCAGGTGGCCATTAACTTTGCATCCATGGCGTTTATGATCCCATTCGGGCTGTCTGTGGCCATTTCAGCCCGGGTTGGTCAGTCCGTTGGAAGAAAGCGTCCTTCTGAAGCCCGGTTCCGCGGATTTGTGGGTGTGGGTGTGGCCTCCTGTATCATGGCGTGTACAGCACTCTTTATCTATCTTTTTCCGGAAATGATTGCCTCCATCTATACCACCGACCAGGAGGTAATTGAAGTTGCTGTACAGCTGCTGTTGATGGCTGCTATCTTCCAGCTTTCAGATGGGCTGCAGGTGAGCGGTTTCGGCGCTCTCCGCGGGCTGAAAGATACCAAAGTGCCTATGTATGTAAATCTTCTTGCTTATTGGCTAATCGGTATTCCCGTAGCCTACTATCTCGGGTTCATCGCTGATTATGGAGCTCCGGGACTTTGGGTGGGATTAATTGCCGGTTTAACCGTTGCGGGAATTCTGCACAATATCCGTTTCCACAAGAAAACAAGGGCAATGGGAGCGTGAGAAGTTAAAAGTGCGAAGCTAATCGATTCCGTTATTTATCGGTGCGTAACCCCGCGAACCAACCTCCAATTGTACTTCGTGGTTTTGCCTAGATCGATGCGGAGGTTTTGGGTGGGTGGGCCACCGTACCCCGGGCGGTGCCCGGGGCTGTGTGATTGCGCGCCTTCAGCGCTTGGATTTGGCAATGTTTTTTGTGTATTGCTCACACTCAAAAACTACCCGGAAACCAACACCGAAGGTGTCGAACGTGATTAGCCCCGAGTTGAAACTCGGGGTACGGTGGCGAAGCCAAAGAGCCCCGAGGCGAGATTTTGATCAGCGCTGTGATTGAACCGAGGGGCAGCGGGAAAGACCTGATGGTGTATGGGAATAAGTGGCAGCGGTTGGATTACATTTCAGGGCGATGGGAGCATGATATGCATTTACCGCTCGTTAATACCTGACCATCGGTAGCTGAGGAGATGTCGTAAATTGAATTCCGACCGAGATGACCGGCACGCCCATAAAACCGATTTCATCAAGGCCCGGAAACCAGATCACCCTCCCCCCTCCATGCATAAAAAAGGATGTGCGATCAGAAATTCGCAGATTTGCCCCCAGTATTGCAGTAGTGAAAACACCCAGGTAAAAATCAGGTTCATAATCTGTAAACACCCCTCTTCCGGCTATGCCAATACCCGGGCTCAGCCTCATGTAGAATTCAGGTCCCCTTTGATCAACAACCATGCGATTACCGGACAACAGATACTCACTTCCAAAAGAGAGTCCGCCAATTGTAAATGTCTCTTGCACCGGTGAACCCGACCTGCTTGCGCTCAAAGCACCAAAAAACAAGCTGGCAAACAGGTCGCTGCCGGAATGACGAATTGTCGTTTCTATCCCCCCATGTGAAGGACCCAAAAAGAGACCGTTCTGAAGGGTATAAATATCGTGATATGGATCATAATAGAGATACTCTTCAAGAACAGGCTGCAGAATGATTCCTTTATACGGATCTTTCTCCCGATTAAGGGTATCCGCCTTACCCACAATTCCAATACGCGAAAAAGACTGTGCTTCCATGATTTGCGGTATCAGGGAAGTAATAAGGAAAGCTACACAAAGTGTAATTATGGTAGTGTTACACCGTATCATGACATAACATGATTTATTTTCTCTCTACTAAAATTTATCAAAAAATAAATTGAACGCCAATGGAATCTATTGGAGTACCATGGAAAAATATGGCACTCTGCTATGAAAATTATGCCGTGAACGTTTTCTTTTCAGCTTTTGTGAAGCTACAGGTTTCACAAATACAGGCGTAAATAATTTCTATTCAACAGGAAAAAATTTATTACGTTAATTACACAGCTATATGAAATTAATCGGGAAAGAAACCCTGCCGAAATTTATTGAGAAGTCACTTCCGCCAAGTTGATGGGAAATCGACACTTCTACCGGTTATCGAACGATACTTTGAATAATATTATTGATAGATTAAACACCACGGTCTTAATTCATCTCACTATGCCTTCTTTCATCCATCACATTGCAACAGCTGTTCCACCCTATGCGTACACTCAAGACGAGCTGCGCGACCGGATGAAAGAAATTGTGCCGGGCAGTGATCAGGACAGGCGGATTATTCATCACCTCTATGCTCGATCCGGAATTAACACCCGCCACTCGGTGGTAGATGATTTTCGAAAAACAGGTGATCACTCACTATTTTTTAATGGTCATGGTGCAACGCCCGGCACCAAAAACCGAAATGAAATTTATATCCGGGAAGGCCGAAAACTCTTTGTCGAAATTGCAGAAAAACTGATATCAGAATCCACGTTTCAACCCTCTGAAATCACGCATATAATTACAGTTTCATGTACCGGGTTTTATGCGCCGGGACCTGATTATGATATCATAAAATCACTGAAAATGAGTCCGGCTACTGAACGATACCATCTCGGTTTCATGGGTTGCTATGCGGCTATACCTGCGCTTAAACTGGCAAATCAAATTTGCAGATCCAATCCGGATGCCAACGTGATGGTTGTTTCTGTGGAACTTTGCACGCTCCACTTTCAGGCCAATTCCAAGATGGACGATCTGTTATCCTCATCCGTATTTTCGGACGGTGGCGCCGGTGCCATCGTGAGTAACCGGGTACCCGATCAAACCTCCTATCAAATCGATGGGTTTGCCTCCTCCATTACCGAAAAAGGTGAAGAAGATATGGCATGGTCGATCGGCGACAATGGTTTTAATATGGTATTGTCGACGTATATTCCGCAGCTTTTAAGCGAAGGCCTTGAAGACTTTCTGAACCCGGTTTTAAAAAAGTTCAATCTCTCGGTTGATGAGATCGATCTCTGGGGTGTTCATCCCGGCGGACGCGCCATTTTAGACAAGGTAATCAGCACGCTTTCACTTCCTGAAACTACGCTGGAAGCTTCCAGAAAGGTTCTTTCAGATTACGGCAACATGAGCAGTGCCACAGTTCTTTTTGTTTTGAAAGAGCTTCTGAATACGAAATGCGATCAGGCAGAAAATCGCACACTGGCAATGGCATTTGGCCCGGGCCTGACGCTTGAGTCAGCACTACTGACCCGGCTGTAACTCAATACTTTCACCCAACTCCTTTCAACCAACCTGACTGATGCCTTTGATCCTCTCGCAGCGTAACGATAATCTTACAGAGTGGATGGACAGGCCCGATTGTGATGCGGAACTGCTGCAAAATACCTATCGCCAGTTTACCACCATAAACCGGCTGCTATCCGGCTGGAGCTCCATCTACAAAAATCATATCAAACCCATTCTAGCCAAGAAACAGGGCAGATCTTCCATACTGGATATTGGGTGTGGAGGAGGCGACATCATCAGACTGCTCCATAAACATTGCGAGATGGATGGATATGAAGTTCAATTTACCGGAATAGATCCTGATTCACGTTCCATGGAGTATCTCTCATCACGCGACTGGCCCGATTCGGTTACATTTCGTGCTGTATTTTCGCATACGCTTGTAGAGGAGAGCCGAAAGTTTGATATCGTGATATCCAACCACCTTGTGCACCACTTAACCGGTCCCCAGCTCCGGTCAGTTTGCAGTGATGCTGAAAAACTAACCCGGGAACTCGTTATCTTCAGCGACATCGAGCGAAGCGATCTGGGCTATATCTCTTTCTCTATGATTGCGCCGCTCATCTTCAGAAACAGCTATATTGTTAAAGACGGAAAAATCTCCATCCGAAGAAGTTACCGAAAGCCTGAATTGGCCCAGCAATTGCCCCAAAACTGGAGTGTGAAACGCATGTTTCCTTTCAGGTTATTGGCTATCTATGAAAATCGTGACAGATGATTGAATCTCAAACCGACATCACAATTGTGGGAGGAGGGCCTGTGGGTTTATACCTGGCGGGGATCCTTTTACAGAGAGGTATAAACTGCAGGGTTCTGGAAAAGAAATCATCGATTGATCTCCACTCCAAATCACTCGGTATTCATCCGGTTTCACTGGAGCTTTTCGATGAGGCCGGCATAGTTGATCCTTTTCTTGAAAACGGGCTCAAAATTGAGAACGGTATTGCTTTCTGGAACCGGGAAAAGGTGGGTGAAATAACCTTTGACCGATGCCCGCCGCCCTACCGGTTTATCCTTTCCATACCCCAGTGGACAACAGAACAGATTCTGGAGAAGTGGATACACGCATTAGACCCTGATTCACTCCTGCGCGAGGCTGAAGTGACATCGCTTATCGAAAAGAATGACCGTGTTGAGCTTACATATCACCATCAAAATGAGGAACACCGGATCGTTTCAAAATATGTGGTTGGTTGTGATGGGAAAAACAGTTTTATCAGGGGTGCCATTCAAATCCCGTTTGAAGGCGGCCCCTATCCCGATACCTACATCATGGGTGATTTCAGCGACAACACCTCTTTTGGCACTGATGCTGCCGTTTATCTGCATGAAGAGGGTTTGATTGAGTGCTTTCCCCTGCCAAATGGCCATCGGCGATGGGTTGCAAAAACCGATGACCCGATTGAAACTCCGGAAAAAGAAGTGTTGGTTGAATTAATCTCACACCGTCTGGGTCACAGCCTGGATCGATGCGAAAACTATATGATGAGCAGTTTTGGCGTACAGCATCTGCTGGCTTCCAGGCTCTACTCCGGCAGGGTACTACTGGCCGGCGATGCTGCCCATGTCGTGAGTCCTATCGGCGGACAAGGAATGAACCTGGGCTGGATAGGTGCTTACCATTGTGCGCAGGCATTAACCGATTTGGTTTCATCCGGAGAGAAGGCCGAAAACCGTTTAGAGAAATACTCAAACGAACATAGAAAAATTGCGAAGCAGGTTGCAAAACGAGCCGAGCTGAATATGCATCTTGGCAGGAAGAAGTCCTCCGGTCTGTTCTATAAGATGGGAGTGTCTCTTTTGATCAAGACCGGCCTCTCTCATCTTCTTGCTAAAATCTTTACAATGAGAGGATTAGGCAGGTGGGTGATTTAGCCAATAACCCAAGATTCCGAACAGAAGCGGAATCAGCGTCGATTTTGACAGTTCGCCCCGATGGGTCGGGACTGCGCTCCGAGCGTAGCGATTCCCACGAAGTGAAAAGCACGCAGCAGCTGGCAAATTTAGTTCTGACTCCTGTTTAGGTGTTGACAAAAAAACATAAAATAAATAAAGCCTTTAAACTTTTTTGCCACGAGGGCACTATGACACCAAGGACCACGAAGGTATTAATTTCAAAATAATCTCCACTTCGTGTAACCTTGTGTCTTGGTGTCTTCGTGACCACCTGTCAGGTATGGTACTCAGTTCGAAACTTAATTTTTTTTAACGACCTCTGCCTGTAAGAGCCTGTTCCGGTAACTTTCGGGAAGGGGTTGCTCAAACATTTCAACCATAATTACCGTGTTTATAAAAAATGACATGGGGCCAACCACCCCCTGCCCCTCCTTCATAAGGAGGGGAGAATATATGGCCCAACTTATTACCAGGCAATTTACGCTTGATAGGAAACTAGTAGAAACCCACGTCAGTTAGTTCCCTGATATCATCTATTGCTGAAAGGTAATCGTAAACCGTGCTCCCGGGTCATTGAGGACCGCCATTTCAGCATTCAGTTTTTGAAGAAGTTCATGCACAATCCACATGCCGATCGAGCTTTTAGCCTGGAGCGTGAAATCATCGGGAAGCCCGATACCATTATCAGCTACACTCAGGATCACCAGCCCCTCATCATTGGCAAGATTCACTTTAATATGGCCCACTTTATCCTGATCCTCAAAGAAGGCATGCTTGTATACATTGATCAACAGCTCATTGAGTATGAGCCCACAAAGAAGCGCCTTCTCCTGGGATAACATGATATTTTTATCAGACACCTCAATTTCCATATCGTGCAGCAGGAAACTCATAGTCTCTTCAATACGGTCAACCAGCTCTTTTAGATAGGAACGCAGGTCGATCTTATGGTTCACTTTTTTCTCGCAGAGCATATCGTGAAGCTTGGCCATCGACTTCATCCTCAATACCACTTTCTTCAATACCGATTTGGCATGCTCATCATCAAGTTCCATCAGCTCCACGTCGATCTGGCCCGACAGTGCCTGCAGGTTATTTTTAACCCTGTGATGAATTTCAGCAATCATAACGTCTTTTTGCTGAATCATATCACGCATGGTCTCTATTTTCCTGGTGCGCTCGATAGCTATGGTGATGTGTGAGGCCAGCGCCTGGAAAACAGGGATTTCAACAGATTTATAATCCTCTTCTTTTCGTTTATTAAGCGCTTGAATTACCCCAATCACCTCATTTTGTTTATTGATAAGAGGTACACAAATCAGGTTACGGGTGGTAAAATTTTTCGTCAGATCGCCATAAAAGTGCTCTGATTGAGTGACATCATTGGTCAGATAGGGTTTTTTATGCTCCAATACCCAGCCTGCAATCCCTTTATACAGCGGTATGCTTTTGCCAACTACATCATCTTTTGCCGGGCCTGTTGGCACGCTGATAAAGATCTCTTCATTTTCATCATCTGTAAGCAGAAGTGAACTGGCTTCAGAGCGCATCACAAGCCGTGTGGCTTCCATGCTTTGATAAAGTACTGTTTTAAACTCGTTTGTATTGTTGATCCCTTCTATTGTATCAAGAAGCAGCGAAAGGTTCTCTTTCTGCAGATTTTCATGAAGATTTCTGCTTTTTTCCTCGTTCGACTCTTTATCTTCCATAATCACTCTGGCAACATGTTCGTTTCTATATGCAGTTTCTCTTTATGTATATGTATCGTGAATCTATTAAATTATTTCTCAATTCAATAATTCCATTAATTTACTGAAATAAATAAAAAAACCTTCGAAGGTTATAACTCCGAAGGTTTTATTTTATTGATCAGTTCATCATGATCTTTGTTTTTTATCCTCTTCCATGTAATCGCGAAGCACCTTATGCAGTATACCGCCGTTTCGATAGTAGTCTATTTCGACAGGTGTATCAATTCTGCATACCGTGTCGAATTTCACAACCTCGCCATCGGCTTTAGTGGCCTCTGCCTTTACGATTTGTCTGGGCTTCAGGTTGTCATCAACCATGATATTAAATGATTCGGATCCGTCCAGCCCCAGGCTTTCGTGAGACTCTCCATCAGCAAATTGCAGCGGCAGAACACCCATTCCAACCAGGTTGGATCGGTGAATTCTCTCGTATGAAGTTGCAATTACAGCCTCAACACCCAGAAGAATCGTGCCTTTCGCAGCCCAGTCTCTGGAAGAGCCGGTTCCGTACTCTTTACCCACCAGGGCAACGAGCGGTGTTCCGTCTTCTTTGTACCGTTCGGCGGCATCAAAAATCGTGGTTACTTCGCCGGTCGGGTGGTACTTGGTAAATCCGCCCTCTGTTCCGGGGGCAAGCTGGTTCTTGAATCGAACGTTGGCAAATGTGCCACGGGTCATCACCCGGTCGTTACCCCGGCGAGAGCCGTAGGAGTTGAAATCGGCCTTCTCAACTCCATTTTCAATCAAATACTCTCCTGCAGGGCTGTCCTCATCAATATTTCCGGCCGGAGAAATGTGATCTGTCGTAATGGAATCACCCACTTTCACAAGAACTTTAGCTCCTTTAATCGGTTTGATAGGTTCAGGGGTTACTCCCATATCCATGAAGAATGGAGGTTCCTGAATATATGTTGACTCCGGTTTCCAGTCATAGATTTCTCCGCCTCCAACAGGAATTTTGTCCCATGTTTCGGATTCAAAGATGTCGCTGTACATTTTATCAAACAGTTCAGGGCGAATGGCCTCATCCAAAAACTCCGTAATTTCTGCAGATGTTGGCCATACATCTCTCAGGTACACGTCATTGCCGTCTCTGTCTTTTCCTAATGGCTCTTTCGAGAGATCAATATCCACGGTTCCTGCAAGAGCGTAGGCTACAACAAGCGGCGGTGAGGCGAGGTAATTGGCCTTCACGTAAGGGTGAATCCTCCCTTCAAAGTTTCTGTTTCCGGATAGTACGCCGGCAACAATCAGATCGCCCTCTTTTACCGCATCTTCAACTGCCTGCGGAAGCGGGCCTGAGTTACCGATACAGGTTGTACAGCCGTAACCCACCAGGTTAAAACCGAGCTGATTCATATAATCTGTCAGTCCGGCTTCATTCAGATATTCGGTAACTACCCGTGAACCGGGAGCCAGCGAGGTCTTCACATAGGGAGGAACTTTCATTCCTTTCTCTACTGCTTTCTTCGCAATGATACCGGCACCCAGCATTACGCTTGGGTTGGATGTATTGGTACAGCTTGTAATAGCCGCAATAACCACATCACCATGCTTCATGTCGATGGTCTGGCCATTTTTGAAAACGCCTTTATTGGCCAGCATCTCCTGGGTGAGATTGAATCCCATGGTTGGGTCGTTGCTGGTGAGCGATGCCTCAAACGTTCTCTTCATATTAGGCAGGGTGATGCGATCCTGCGGACGCTTTGGCCCGGCAAGAGATGTTTCCACATCACCGAGATCCATTTCAAGTACTTCGGTGAAGTGCGGATCAGGGGTGTCGTCAGTTCTGAAAAGCCCCTGCTCTTTCATGTACGCTTCAACCAGTTTCACCTGCTCGGCAGAACGGCCGGTGCGGGTCATGTATCGCAGCGCCTCCTTATCAATGGGGAAGAAACCCATGGTTGCTCCATATTCGGGAGACATATTTGCAATTGTAGCGCGATCGGGAAGGCTCATATTGCTCAAGCCGGTACCGAAGAACTCCACAAATTTGCTTACTACACCGTGACGACGCAGCATTTCTGTTACGGTCAGGGTTAAATCGGTAGCTGTAATTCCCTCTCTCAGCTTCCCGGTCAGTTTTACACCCACCACTTCGGGAACCAGCATGTAGATCGGCTGGCCAAGCATAGCCGCTTCCGCTTCAATACCGCCAACGCCCCAGCCCAAAATACCGAGGCCGTTAATCATTGTGGTGTGCGAGTCGGTTCCAACCAGTGTATCGGGATAGGCAACGGTTGTGCCGTCCTTCTCTTCTCTTGTAAAGACACCTTTAGCAAGGTACTCCAGATTCACCTGGTGAACAATACCGCGTCCCGGGGGAACCACGCGGAAATTATCAAATGCCTCTTTACCCCACTTCAAAAATTCATACCGCTCGCGGTTGCGCTCCATCTCTTTCTCCACGTTAAACATCAGGGCCGCATCCTGTCCAAACATATCAACCTGAACAGAGTGGTCAATCACCAGATCAACCGGAACCTGCGGGTTAATGGATTGCGGATTGCCACCCATACGCTTCATGGCAGAGCGGAGTGCTGCCAGATCAACTACAGCGGGCACACCGGTAAAATCCTGCAGAACCACACGAGATGGTTTAAAGGGCACTTCACCTTCCGGTGCCTTTGCGTTGTACTCGGCTAAAACTTTCACGTCATCTTCCGTTATGGCATACCCGTCAAACTCTCTTAGAACTGCTTCAAGAAGTATTTTAATGGTGAAGGGCAGCTTGCTGATGTTGCCATATCCAAGCTCTTCCAGTTTTTTCAGACTAAAAAGATGCGCCTCGCCCGAGCCGGTATTAAAAGAAATTTTTGTTTTATGCAGTGGATTCTCGGTAGTCATAAATCGTCCTCGGTTGCTTTCAAAAAGGTTAAAAAGTCTTATTTCATATCTTTCAAAAGTACGGTTTTTTTGAGATAATATCTTTGGTAATTCAAGAGATTTGCTTAAGGCCATAGAGCTCAGATTCTTCATGCCTAATCAAGTAAATTATTGTATCTCTAATGAAAATGACTTTCCCCTCCCATTTATTTATTTCAGGATTTTACATCTCACACGGATATATTTGACCAACCTTATTGAATCAATTACAAATTATGACCCGATCCGTACGAGTACTTACGCTGATTTCTATTTTTATTCTGAGCTGTTCAGTTTCTGCACAAGCCTCTGACCCCTATACGCAGGCCTACCTGAAATGGGATGCCGGTAACTACATTGAAGCCCTGGAGGATTTCCTGGAGATCCTGAACGGCCCGGATGCCCATCTCTACTTTGATGATATTGCAAGCCTTACCGGTGAGCTCTACATCGTGGATGAGATCTCAGATGATGGACGAAATCCTGTCTTCAGCCCTGATAACCGGCACTTTGCATGGCAGGAAAATAGCGGCGGATTCATTACCACAAAGATTGCACGAATTTCTGAAACCGGGGTCGAACACCTTCACACGCTCGAAGGCCGGGATATTCTATTCTCGCCGGATGGCAGGCATGGAGTTGTCATGCGCACTACTATATCATCCCGAATGGAGGAGCTGCAGCAAGAACTGAATGATGCTTTTGAAGCCCGCGACCGCTCGGCGATCATCGCTGCCCGAAACAGCCTGCAGTATGAGCAGGCCGTCAACACGTCACTTTACCGGGTAAACCTGGCAAGCGGCGAAACGGCCGCTCTCAACACCGGAGAATTAATGGTGCGCACGCCCGCTTTTGATGCTGAGGGGGGATTATGGTTTGCGGGGAAAAATCCGAACCACCAAAACCGCAGCGATATCTACTCGATGTCGATAGAAGGTAGCTCACCCAATCAAATTACAGAAGAGCCCGGATTTTATGATGCACCTCAGCCAACATACGGTGGGGAGATGATTGTTTTTAACTCTTACCCCTCCTCTCCTTTCCCGACGCCGGCCAATGCGGATCGCCATACTTACGATACAGCAAGCAGCATCATACTGCACCATCTGCAAAACGGGGCGGTTAATCGATGGGAAGGCCAGGCTCCGGTCATATCAAAAAGCGGCAATCGACTCGCTTTTTTGAGACCCGGTGAGAGGGAAAACAGTATCTACAGCGTTGAGATTTCCGCGAATGCCGGCGAGGCTACAGAGATGGTGTCATCATCATACCCCATTCAACATCCTGCCCTATCGCCCGATGGCAGCAAGCTGGCTTATATGCTGCGTGAGGGAATCAGCTGGGACATTCATATGGTTCATACAGAAGCCGGTTCACACGAACGGCTTTCTTTTGACATTCAGCACGAGCTATTCCCGCACTTTTTGAACAACGACAAGGTTCTCGGTATGATGGGTGAAGCGCGCCACAGGCGCTCACATATTTATGATGTGAATACAAAGGAGTTCTACCGCCTTTTCCACAACAACAGCGTTCGCACCGTTTCGATGGAGAACGAATGGGAACCGAGCCCGAATGGAAATCATCTGCTGATTGTAGCCCAAAGAAGCGGCAATACCATTGCCCCCGAACAGGGAGTTTACCTGGTCCGGATTGGAGAGCGCATCTCAAAAGAGGCTCTTGTTGAACGACTGCAGAAAAACCTGGAGAGTGAACAGCTGCTGCTGGCCAATGCTGAAGAGATGTATGCCCCCATTTTTGACGAGGTAAAGGCAGCAACCGAAGAGATTAACATTACCCGGCTTTATCACTACCAAAAATCGCTTTACGATTTTGGCTCAAAACATATGACCATGCCCGGCAATCAAAAGGCCAGCGAGTACATTTACGAAACGCTGAAGTCATTCGGGTACGAGCCGGAGCTGCAGTGGTTCAATCCGGGGGGTGATATTCAGACCGCCAATGTGATTGCGCGCCTGGAAGGAACCACTCACCCTGAAGTGGTCTATATCCTCAGCTCCCATTTTGATTCTGTGCAGCGCAGCCCCGGTGCCGATGACAATAGTACCGGAACCGCTGTTCTGCTTGAGGCGGCGCGGGTACTGGCCAACAATCCACAGCCGGCCACCATCATTTTTGCATCGCTTACTGCAGAAGAGTCGGGGCTTTTGGGCGCCCGTGAGTTTGTAAGAGTGGCCGAAGAGGAAGGCCTATGGGCGGCAGGCGTGGTTAATAACGACATGATGGGCTGGACCCGCCATCATCGTCTTGACAACACCATCCGCTTCTCCAACTACGGCATCCGCGATGTTCAGCACTCCGGAGCGATTCTCTTTTCTGATCTCATCACGTATGATTCGCGCTACTATCGCAACACAGACGCTCAGGTTTTCTTTGAAGCGTATGGGGATGTGATTGGCGGCATCGGCTCCTACCCTATTTTGGGGAATCCGAACTACCACCAGCCCACCGACCGCCTGGAGACCATCAACCACCGCTTGGTTCAGGAAGTGTCCCGATCCACAACTGCCACACTGATGATGCTGGCCAATGCCCCATCGAAAGTGACCGGGCTGGAAGTGAGGGAACGCAGCGGGAACCGTGCTGAAGTCCGCTGGAATGCACTACAAGAAAGGGATATCGATCATTATGTCGTTTCCTATACCGACACCACCGGCAACGAATATACTGAACAGACATCCCGAAGCTCCATTACCCTGCGAAGAGTAGATATGGACAAACCCATATCCGTGGTCGGAGTAAATGCCAGGGGTATTACCGGCTGGGATGTAACGGCTTTGGAATAAACGTTATTCCACAAACTCATAAAACCCGATGGTGTATTCCATTACATCATCGTTTTCTTCAATTAGCAGACGGTTCCCCCAAGTGCCGAGAAATTTTCCGGGTAAAGTAAATTCGCGGGGGTTGGACAGATCGGGCAGATCGTAAACCACGCCAAAGAAAATCAGGTGTTCAGGTGAGTAAGAGCGATTGTCGTAGTAGGCATCCGTTGCATTATACCAAACCACAACCAATTGCTGGTTCATCAGCACAATATCAACAACCTGAGAAATATCCAATCCATATATCCTAGCCATACTATAGATATCCGGGTTATCAGGATCAACCGGTACAGTTCTTTCCCGCATTTTTGAAGGCCTGTACGTGCTGGCCGTATACGTCGTATCCCGTTTGATATCATATTTCATAATGGAATAGTCAGTATAAAAAACGTAATAAACCGCTTCTTCTTCACGAGACAATACAATCATTGGATATTTATTGAATTGATCCAGATGATCTATTGTAGAAGAAAATTTACCGTGTTTGGTAAGAGTACTGTCGGATAGGTTCAACATGGCGATTGGCCGGGCATTCTCAAAATCCAACACATTTACATTTTCCGGCTCTTTAATGGCTGTAATAATGTGATGATTCCAATAGTACCCTTTCGGATTCCTGAGCCAGACGTTGTGCTTAAGAAATCCTTCCGTCTTCTCTATAAGTTCATCATTTACAAACCGGGCCACCTTATCCAGGTTGGTATCGTACACATAAAACTCAGACGAATCTTTCATCGAAAGTTGCGACGGCAGACGCAACTCTTTCGGCCCGGAACCAGTTGAGCTTAGGAATTGAAACTCACCCGTTTTGAGGGATAACCTGTATGGCAGGCGCTTTCGATAATCGATCCCGTATACAATGCCCAATTCATCATCAACAGCATCAAAGGCTCCATATATAAGTTGTGCCTGATCCATTTTGTCATTGATTTGCACAACATCCATACGGATTACTTCAATCCCCTGAGTCTTCGTGTGCTCCTTTGATGAGCATCCGTAAATAATAAAAAGGGACACCATAATTAGCGTCCCTTTTAAAGGGATAATAAACATATCTATAATTTTCCATTCATTCACTTTATCCTCATAACGGGGTTGAAGTACACGGTATACAATTAACCCCGGCAAAGGTACAATTCAATGGATGATCCGGATTGCTGGTCTGGAAATTTAGTGATGTAGGCCCTTCTTCTCCTACTTCCAGACATACTCCATCATTTGCCATCACAGTTTCACCACAAATACTGAAATTAAATCCGTCTTCTGTTGTCGTTACATTAAACATCATCATAAGTGCTAGTGCACCTATAGTAAACATTCCAAGAATGGTTTTTTTAGTTTTTTCATAACATATCCTCGTTTTTTAAATTTAATACAAATAGCAGACAGCTTTGAAAAGTCATTACTATTTTTGATTGTATATGTAAGTGATTGAATGCTGATCAAGGAATTTGAGATCCGCATGTGTCAGAAGACATTATGAATCATCTTATGTTGATATATATCTATATATATATTGATGTTTCCAATGATGCCCTAAATTTCTAATATTTATTAATTTATTCATCATCAAAGATGAAAAAAACGACCGTAACCCTGCTTCTCCTTTTTCTGATCTCTTGCGGATCGGAGATTGCTCCTGAACCACCTGTAACGGCATCTGAAGTACTTAATCAGTTTCTCAGGGGTGCTTCGTTTCAGGTAATCGACCTGGATGCTCAGCCGGTTGATACCATCTATGTTACCAAAGAGATGATTCTTAGTGAGGATCTCTATCTGGATGACCAGGTCTATCTGAACAGACCTACAAAGATCATTCCGTTTCAGAACTATCTGATACTGAATGACTTCATGTCCCCGAATGTGATTGCAGTTGACCCTCAAACGGGAGTCCCGGCTTTCAGGATTGGCGGTGAAGGTCGCGGCCCGGGAGAATTTGTTCGCCCATATGAAATAATGAGCGATGGAGAGCACCTCTATATCCATGACACATCCTTGAGGCGCTTCTCCCGTTTTGATCACAACTTTCAGTTTCAGGATAATTTTCCCTTTATGCCCATTTCCGGATCCCCAAATGCAGTCAGAGCCGTGATGAACAGCGACTATATCGTCTATGATAATCACATGTCTTCCGGGCTCTACTCCGCAACAGAAAACCTTACAATGCTGGAAGTGGCAACCATTTCAAAACCTGACTCTGTGGTAAAGCACCTGATGCCCAGAGTTATTCCCTCTGGAATGCAGCCCGGTGCGCATAACGTAGAAACCCCAAATAACAAGCACCAAATTCCAAAGGATAGGCAGTTGACAATTGACAGTTGATAACTTTAAATCACGAATTCCCGCATAGCGATCCCTTTGGAGCAATTAACAAATTCCAAACGTAGCTTGAGTTTAAAATATAGGCACGTAATTGGGAAAAGAGACCATTTGGAATTTGGGGTTTGATATTTGGTGCTTGTCATTTGGCAACTTTTCTCAATTTCTTAACTACTTTTCCTTGCACCGTGCGCTCCCGATGGGTCGGGATGTCGCTATCGCGCCACTTGCGCCTTGAAAATTTCCTCTCTTTTGTATTGCAATCCATCAATTTTACCTTTATTTTTATCAACTTGTCAATTTTGTATAAAACCAAAGAGATTTATCGTGAATACGATCAGTAATAAAACATACTCTGCAACACCATCCACTATCGAAAAAAAGTGGGTCATTATTGATGCTGAAGATCAGCCCTTAGGCCGGCTCAGTACACGTGTTGCTTCTATTTTACGCGGAAAGAATAAACCGGAATTTACCCCACACATCGACACCGGTGACAATGTGGTGGTGATCAATGCGGAAAAAGTAAAGCTTACCGGCAAAAAAATGACGGATAAGAAGTACTTCCGTCACACAGGTTATATTGGTAGTGAGACTTTTACCACTGCAAGTGAAATGATGCGGAAAGATCCTACATCACTGATTACCATGGCCGTTAAGGGAATGCTTCCCAAAAACAAGCTTGGCCGTCAGCTTCAAAGAAATCTAAGGGTTTATGCCGGACCGGTTCACCCGCACACTGCACAAAAACCTGAAATTAAAGAGCTTTAAACGTCTATCATGGCACAAGAAAATTACATAGGTCGAAGAAAAACATCCACTGCACGCCTCTATATTAATGAAGGCAAAGGAGCTTTCATCATCAACGGGAAACCAATTGATGAGTACTTCAAAACACAGGCCAGAATAAATGTGGCCAAGCTTCCTCTTGAAGTAACAGAAATGGAAGGCAAATACGACATTAAGATCACCGTTCGCGGCGGCGGTGTAACCGGCCAGGCCGGAGCCGTATCGCTGGCAGTAGCCCGTGCACTGGACGATCTGAATGAAGGCCTTCATGGTATTTTGAAAGAGAACGGACTTCTTACCCGTGACGACAGAATGGTTGAGCGCAAAAAGTACGGCCAGCCAAAAGCGAGAAAGAAATTCCAGTTTAGCAAGCGGTAAGTATCCCGGGACAAGGTACACCGGACAGCTTGTCCGGTATATGTTTTCCACCAAGACTTTGAATACGGGCAAGCTACCCGTTATCATTTTATTTTAAAAACGGGCAAGCTGCCCGTTGTACATCACACATACACAGCGACCCTTTGCCGGGTGTTCTGCTTCAAAAAATTTGAACGGAATTGGTTAAAGGGAAGGACCTGTGTAGAGGACTAACTCAAACATACATACTATAATATAATGCCTAAAGCAGCATCAGTTGAAGAACTACTAAAGTCCGGAGCTCACTTCGGTCACCTCACCCGCCGATGGAATCCCAAGATGAAAGAATTCATCTTTATGCAACGAAACGGGATTCATATCATCGATCTCAAGAAATCACACACCTACCTTCAGGAAGCACTCGAAGAGGTAACCAAACTTGCCCGCGCCGGTAAAACCATACTTTTTGTCGGCACCAAAAAGCAAGCTCAGGAAATTATCAAAACAGAAGCTATCCGTTGTGGAATGCCTTTTGTAACCCATCGCTGGTTGGGTGGAATGCTTACCAACTTCAGTACGGTAAGAAAAAGCATCTCTCGCATGGAAGAGATTGACAAAATGAAGACTGATGGTACGGTTGACGAACTCACCAAAAAGGAAGGGCTGATGCTCGACCGTGAGAAGGAGAAACTTGAAAATACACTTGGCGGTATTGCCAACATGACCCGTCTGCCGGGAGCCATCTTTGTAGTAGACACCATCAAAGAGCACATTGCTATTAATGAAGCTGTTAAACTGAACATCCCGATTATTGGAATGGTCGATACAAACAGCGATCCTGATATTCCAGATTATATCATTCCTGCTAATGACGACTCAGCAAGAACCATTCAGCTGGTTACTGCACTGATTGCAGATGCAATTATTGAAGGCAACGCAGAGCGTGAAGCGATGAGAGAAGAGGAGTTGATGGAGCAAGCGGCCGTAGATGCCAAGAAATCTTACGAATCAGAAGATGATGTTAAAGAAGAAGTGATTGAAGATGCTGCAAAATCAGGCAAACGAAGAAAACGACGACGTAAAATCTCTGAATCTGATGACAAACCCGATACAGATACCGACGTAAAAGGTGAAGAAGAAGTAAAAGCAGAACCTAAAGAAGAAACCAAAAAGACTGAAGAACCAAAAGCTGAAGAAACAGCAGCTGCAGTGGAAGAAAAACCTGAAGAGACAAAGCCTGCTGCAACAGCTAAGGATGAAAAGGCCTCTGATGAAGAAGAGTCTTCAGACAAAAAGTAATTAAGGCAACCCTAATAGAAAATCATTATAAACCAATGAGTATTAGTGCAAAAGATGTAATGAAACTTCGCGAGGCAACCGGCGCGGGCATGATGGATTGTAAAAAAGCCCTCACCGAAGCCGATGGAGATATGCAAAAGGCTATCGAAATTCTGCGAAAAAAAGGCCAGCAGGTCTCTGAAAAACGTGCCGAGCGTGATGCAAACGAAGGCCTTATCCTTACCAAACTGAGTGACGATAAAACCAAGGCTTCTGCTATTGAAATTAACTGTGAAACAGATTTCGTGGCACGGAATGAAGAATTCCAGGCGCAGGCCCAGTCGTTTCTCGATGCTGCTTTTGCTTCTGAAAGCAAGTCTGTTGATGAACTGCTTAAAGAAGAAGTTGATGGCCTGACCATCGAGAAGCATCTTGAAGGTATGGTTGGCAAAATCGGTGAAAAAATTGAGATCAGCCGTGTGGTTTTTGTTCAAAGCGACGGTTCTCTGATTGAATATATTCACCCGGGCAATCAGCTCGGCGTACTCGTAGAGTTTGAAGGCGATGTTTCTGATGAGAACATTGGAAAAGATATTGCAATGCAAATTGCCGCCATGAACCCTATTGCAGTGAACAGGGATAGTGTAGACGCATCCGTGATCGACAAAGAGCTGGAAATTGCCAAAGAGCAATTGATCAATGAAGGCAAACCTGCTGAAATTGCAGAAAAAGCCGCTCAGGGTAAACTCCGTCGCTTCTATGAAGAGCGTGTTCTGCTCGAACAGAAATTCGTGAAAGACAACGGTATTTCGGTTAAAGAGTACCTTGAGAAAACCAACACACCGCTGGTCAAGTCATTCCATCGAATGCAGCTTGGCGAAGCTTAATTTTTTTATAAAAAAGGCTACCTTTCAGGTAGCTTTTTTTTTGGACTATAACTTTTTAAACCGGGAAGAGTGTCTAACAACTATAAACGTATTTTATTGAAATTAAGCGGCGAAGCGCTGCTTGGCGAACAGGGCCATGGAATTGATGCCGACATCCTCACACTATATGCCGATGAGATAAAAAGCGTTCAGGCTGAGGGGGTTGAAGTATCGATTGTAATTGGAGGCGGAAATATTTTCAGGGGAGTTAAGGGAGCTACCGAGGGCATGGACCGCGTTCAAGGCGACTACATGGGAATGCTGGCCACCATGATTAACAGCATGGCTCTTCAGGATGCACTGGAACGAAAGAATGTTCACACCCGCCTGATGAGCGCCATCCGCATGGAAGAGATTGCCGAACCTTATATACGACGCAGGGCAATACGCCATCTCGAAAAAGGCAGGGTTGTCATTTTTGGAGCCGGAACAGGAAATCCATACTTCACTACCGATACAGCCGCTTCACTTCGGGCTATTGAAATTGAAGCCGATGTGATATTAAAAGGAACCCGTGTTGACGGGATCTACGATTCTGATCCCGAACTGAACAATGACGCTGTAAAGTTTGATACCATAACCGGTGATGAAGTTTTAGAGAAACGATTGAACGTAATGGACCTGACGGCTTTTACTCTCTGCAGAGACAACCGGACCCCTATCATTGTCTTCGATATGAATGTGAAAGACAATCTCAGAAAAGTAGTTTGCAGTGATGCCAATATTGGCACAACCGTTGTTTGGGATCAGTAGCAGATTTATTAAATTCAAAGCTTATAACTAGCTCAATTTAAGCTGCCTCATTTGTAATAAACAGATGATTTGGATTATACGTTTAGCCGGATTTTAACAGATATAACAATCAGTTTTAAATTTACAGACTATTATGATACCTGAAGACCTACAACTCATTATTGATACTGCAGAAGAGAACATGAAAGAGGCTGTTGTGTTCTGCAAAAAAGAGTTCTCTCATATTCGCGCCGGCAAGGCTAGTACCGCACTGCTCGATGGAATAAAGGTGAATTATTACGGCTCGATGACACCCCTGAATCAGCTGGCATCTATCACAGCTCCAGAGCCGCGCCTGCTCGTTGTTCAGCCTTTTGATAAGTCGACCATGCAAGACATTGAGAAAGCGATTATGTCGTCAGGGCTTGGCCTTAATCCCAATAACGACGGGTCGATTATTCGCATCCCCCTCCCTTTACTCTCTGAAGAGCGACGGGTCGAACTGGTAAAACACGCCAGAGAAGTTGCCGAAAAAGGGCGTATCAGTATCCGGAACTACCGCCGGGACGCAAATGATGAAATTAAAAAAACCGTGCAAAGCGAATCACTGCCTGAGGACAGCCGTTTCGAGAGCGAAGAAGAAATTCAGCTGTTAACCGATAAGTATATCAAGATGATTGATGCATTATTGGAAGTGAAAGAGCAGGACATTATGACGGTTTAAGCCACAGCTAAAACGTTTATTCAACAATGTATTGTTTTTCATGGTATTTCTGACGGTTTCACGGAATCATTAAGAAATACCATTTTTCTGTTAGTAGGCATCCCCCTTTTTATTATTAATGCATGTATATATCCGATCTCGAATTACACGGTTTTAAAAGCTTTGCACATAAAACTCATGTGAAGTTTGACAGTGGCATCACGGCTATTGTGGGGCCAAATGGTTGCGGGAAATCGAACATTGTAGACGCACTCCGCTGGGTTTTAGGGGAACAACGCCCCTCCCTGCTACGCTCAAGCGCCATGAGTAACGTGATTTTTAACGGGACAGCCAAGAAGAAAGCTCTTGGTATGGCAGACGTATCACTTACATTTGTGAACAATAAGGGAATTCTGCCCATCGAGTACAGTGAACTCACCATTACCCGCCGCCTCTACCGCTCCGGCGAAAGCGAGTACCTGATCAACAATACCCCCTGCCGCCTTAAGGATATTATGGAACTGTTCATGGATACGGGGATGAGCTCTGATGCCTACTCTGTGATTGAGCTCAAGATGGTTGAAGAGATCCTGAACGACCGTAACAACGACCGTCGAAGGCTGTTTGAAGAGGCTGCCGGAGTTACCCGATATAAAGAGAAGAGAAAGCAGACACTTCGTAAACTGGATGAAACGCTGAAGGATCTGCAGCGGCTGGAGGATATTCTGATTGAAGTTCGCAAAAAAACCCGGTCTCTTGAGATTCAGGCAGAAAAAGCAGCCAAAGCCAAGTCGTACAGATCTGAACTGGAGCACCTTGACAAAGCCTATACCCTTCACGAGTATCAAACCATTAAGGAAGAGCTTGAACCACTTCAGACCCGAATCACCAACTCGGAAAAAGAGAAGAAAGAGATAGGTTCAAGACTCGAAGAGCTGGAAGAGAGCGAAGAGAAAGCGCGAACCCGCCTGCTTGACCTCGAACGGAATCAGGCTGAAGCCCAGCGCCGGGTAAGCCAGCTCTACTCATCCGTTCGGGATATGGAGACCAATCTTCGTATTACCAAAGAGAAGATTATCAATGAAGAGGGTGTTATCAAACAGCACCAAACCGATATTGAGCAGAGCGGGAAAGATCATGCAGAACTTGAAGAGCTGAGAGAGAGCAGTATTCAGAAACTGGAAAACTTTTCGGATGAGAAGCAGCGTTCTGAGCTGAGCCTTAAAGAGTCGAAGCAACGTTTTGCGGATGTACAGCAGCAGTTCACCAAAATTCGCCATGAACTCTACGAACTGGAAATAGCGATCAGCGACTCCAGTCAAAAACTCTCCTCACTACAGTCGAACCGGATCAAGCTGGAATCGAAGCTGGAAAACAGTGAAGATGATCAGATGCGGATTACCCGTGATATTGAAGATTTTGAAGATGAGATTGTAAATGCCAAAGGTGAGCTGAACCTGGCCAGAAAAAATCTTGAGGCTATCAATTCCGACCTTGAGAAAGAGGAGAAGCGCCTGCAAGATGCCGGACAAAAACGCGGGGAACTTGAAGAGCAGCGTGAAGAGCTGCGGGAGAGGGTGCGGTCGCTAAAAAGTCAAAAAGATGCTGCAGATTCAGAAATTTCTTTAATGCAGAGCATATCGGAGTCGAACGACGCGATGCCCTCCTCCATTGCCTACCTGGTAAAGCATCACCAAAACGAATTTAAACTCCTTAAACCGGTGGGCGAAGTTTTTCACACTTCAGAACTGTACGCATCCGCCCTTGAAACCGCCCTGGGAGAGGCGATCAACTTTGTGATTGTAGACAGCATGGAGGAGGCCATAAAAGCCTCAACCATACTGAAAGAGAAGAAAAAAGGGAGGGCAACCTTCATCCCGCTTTCCGAACTCAACAAAAGCTATCCGGTTGAGAAGAACTCTATCCTCAGCCATGTGAAGTGCGACAGCAGCCTCAAAGCAGTCTCTGAGCTGCTGCTTGGATCTATACTCTATGTGGATGATCTGCAGGCTGCCTCAACTCATTTAAAAAGCAGCAGCGCCACAGCGGCCGTTACTTCCGATGGCGATCTTGTGACCTCTAATCGTTTTCTGAAAAGCGGAAGCAAAAACAAGCAATCCGGAATCCGGCTTGGCCTCAAAGACAAGCTCGAAAAGCTGAATGAGAAAAAAGCCAATCTTGAAAAAGAACTTAAAACGCAAGAGCTGCTGCTCGAGCAGCTGAACAAAGATCTGGCAGAGAATCATACCGAGGCCATTCGCACTCAAATACGCGAGGTACAAAAAAGTGCACGCGAGCAAGAGCAAAAAATAAGCCGTTATCAGTCGAGTATTCAGGTGTATGAAAAAAATATTGGAGACCTGAAAAACAGAAAATCCTCACTCCTATCCAACCAGGATAGCGCCAGGGAGGAGCTTGATTCCCTTCATCCAAAACAGAAAGAGCTGCAGAAGAAAATTTCTGCATTGAGCAGCGAGCAGGATGAGAAGCGCGAAGCACTGAAAAAACTTGAGGAAGAACGAGCCATTGCCCAGAACCGCTACAATGATGCCCAGCTAAAGCACCAGGATGTAAAGAACAAAGCGGACAACCTCGAACGTGAAGTTCAAAGGGCCGAAGCCGGTATAAAAAGTATTAAAACACGGCTTATTTCAAGAAAAGAGCTTCTCACGGAGAGCCGGGAGAAGATTGAAGCATATACCTCTGGGATTGATAAAACGGAAGCGCAGCTTGAGAATACCCGCACTCTGAAAAAAGAAGCGGATCAAAAGCTTGCTGAGGCTGAAGATGCCAGCAGCCGTCAGCGCGGCGCCATCAACGAAATTGAGAAGGAACTCAAAGAGCTCAGAAACAGGAAAGAGGTGAACCTTGAACTGGTTCATCATCTTACAATGGCCCGCGAAAAGTTCGACATGCAGGCCCAGGCCCTTGCCGATCATATCTGGGAGACCTATGGTGTTTTGACGGATCAGCTGAATGAAGTTCTGCCTGACGAAATGGAACCGGCTTCAGCAAAAGACCGGATCGCCTGGCTCAAACAGAAGCTTCACAATATCGGGGATGTAAATCCGCTGGCCATTGAAGAGTTTAAGGAGGAGAAAGAGCGGCTCGACTTCTACGAAGAGCAGATCGAAGACCTGCAGCAGGCAGAGAAGGAGCTCCGGGAAACCATCCATGAAATCAACCAAACCGCTACCGAGCGATTTAATGATACTTTTGATAAGATCCGATCAAACTTCAAGACGGTTTTCAGCACTCTCTTCCACGAAGATGATTTTTGTGACCTGATACTTGAAGAGGACGTTGAAGACCCGCTGGACGCCAAGATTGACATCAAGGCCAATCCAAAAGGCAAGCGGCCGTCAAGTATCAATCAGCTCTCAGGTGGGGAGAAAACGCTGACGGCCATCGCTCTTCTGTTTGCCATATACCTGGTAAAACCATCCCCTTTCTGTGTACTCGACGAGGTTGATGCACCTCTGGATGACGCCAACATTGAACGCTTTTCTGCCATGATCAAAAAGTTCAGCCATGAAACGCAGTTCATCATCATTACCCACAACAAGAAGACCATGGGTAAAGCCGAGATGATGTATGGAGTTACCATGCCCGAAACGGGTGTGAGCCGCCTGGTGGGCGTAAGGCTGGATGAAGTAGCTGAAGTGTAGTCTGACCTTGACCGGGAACTTTCAGGCACCGTCTGGTCTTTCCCTCTACCCCTCGGTAAAATCACAGCGCTGACCCAAATCTCGCCTCGGGGCTCTTTGGCTTCGCCACCATACCCCGAGTTTCCACTCGGGGCTATTCATTTTCAACCCCATTCGGGGTTGGATTTCCGGGCTGTTTTAGTTGTGATCATACATAAAATTTCTTTCCAAATCCCAGCGCTGAAGGCGCGTAATCACACAGCCCTGAGCACCGCCCAGGGTTCGGTAGGAATCCACCCAAAACCTCCGCATTATTTCATGCAAAACCACGAAACAGAATCGGAGGTTGGTTCACGGTATTACGCACTAAGCACTAAGGATTCACGGGATAAATCCCCCGCCCTGCCATACAATCCGGCCTTTGGCAGAAACACCTCCAATCCCTTTCTCGAACTCACGTTCAGAGTATGTATCTGACTCCGCCGGTAAAAGCAAATTGATTAAATCCAAGCAGTGTCAATTTCGGCTCACCGTATATTAGAATATTTCCGGCTCTGAAGTCGATGCCGCCACCAATGTTCAGGCCAAATTTCCGGGTATTGGGGTCACCTACATCTCTTTCAACACGCCATAGTTGGTCACTGCCCGATGTGTTTGATATATTAATACCACCCAAACCGTAAAACGCTAATCTGTTCCTGTTGCGCACAAAATAGTGAACATTAAAATTTAGTTCATTCGCACTCAGATCGCGCTCTCCAATTAAATAGTAGGTAAAATCAACGCCTCCCCTAAACTCCTCGGTTACGGTAAAGTAGATCTGTGCGGTTAATCCGGTCTCAGCATTTCCCAATAACCCGGTACTGCTTCCACTGGTGAGGCCGGCACCAAATGTTATATCACCGGGATTCGTTACAAGTATTGAATCATCTAATTCCTGCGCTTCAGCACTCTGGTTGACGAAAAAAAGAAAACATAAAGAGAGTATAGCGGTTATAATGGGTGCAAAGTATTTTTTCATGACGGGTAGCTCTTAATTAAGGTTTATCAAAAATTTTAAAAGGTCTCTTTTCAATCGAGAGGATGGATATAATGAATTTATTAAGAACTCATTATCAATCTCTAACTCAAGTTATTTATACATATTGACTATTAAACGTATTTCTTCAATATAAAGTTCTTAAGCTCTTAGTATTCTTATTATTACAAACAATTAACAATCCGAAGTTCAAGTTTCAATTGGAAAAAACACTTTCGGGAAGGGACTTTAAAGCATCTAAATCGGCATAGTATTAATCGCCCCGCAGAAGGGATTCTTTTGGGGAGCTAAGGTTAATAAACAATCTGCTCCATCACCCAATTTGTTCTGGCAGCAGTAACGCCCGTGCTGGGACTTTTATCACTCCCGAGAAGCTCTCCCACAATCTTTTCAATCAGGTAGTACTGAATGTGTTGTGGCAGTTCAAAGTGAAATTCCCTCCTTCCATCTTGATCTGTTTCCAGGATGACCCTTCCCTCGCCAAACGTTTTATAGGAGATCTGCCCTTTGGAACCTGAAATTACCGTTAGGTCTGTTTCGGATATCGATGCAGCGGTAAAGCACCAGTTTCCTGTTCCCAATACGCCGTTTTCAAATTTAAAGCTTGCCGCCACCAAATCTTCGGCGGGATAGAGACCGGCCTGGTTGGCTGAAAATCCACTGGCATCGGTGATTTCCCCAAACAAAAAGTCCAGGAAATCGAGCTGGTGCGAAGCCAGGTCATAAAAATATCCGCCCCCGGCTATCTCCGGAAACACGCGCCAGTTTTTCTCCGAATCAGCCACAATATCAGGTTCCGGTACCTTTCGCATCTCGATATGCAAGGTGCGAACCTCGCCAATTGCTCCCTCCTTAATAAGTGATTTGATTTTCAAAAAATGAGGCAGCGTTCTTCTGTAGTATGCTGCAAAAAGAGGAACTCCGGCATCTTCACATACTTTGATCATCTCGAGGCACTCCTTATACGTTTTGGCCATCGGTTTTTCAACATATACGGGTTTACCAGCAGCTGCGGCCATTTTTGTGTAGAGCAAGTGGGAATCAGGTGGCGTGGCAATGTAGATCGCGTTGATATCGGGGTCGTTAATCAGCTCGCCGGCGTCACTGTACCACTTTGGAACCCCGTGTCTTTTTGCGTAATCGGCGGCTTTATCAGCGTCTCTTCGCATTACGGCGATCAGCTGCGAAGAAGGAATTTTCTGCATGGCCGGTGCTGATTTCACCTCGCAAACATTACCCACTCCAATAATTCCCCAGCGGACTTCCGTATCGATGAATTTTTTCATACCCGGCTTATATTGCGAGTTGCGTGAACCTGTTTCGCTCAAAATAGAAAATTACAGATGCTAATTGAACTTTCGGCCTATTTGAGTACTCCCAATTAACTTCAGACCCTGACCCAAAATCTCAATACTCAATACTCATCGCCTTGCCAACTCCGCCTCTGCAGCAATGTATCCAAAGGCCGGCCATTGGCCTGTATCATAAATCTGATTCCATATCTCAAAGGCTCTCTCCTCACGACCATTCATATAGTGCCAGTTACCCAAGCCATAGGCCAGCGTTACATTTGAGATGATATCCTCCCCGCTCTCCATTAATCGATCGGCATCAAATATACCGTTGAATACAAGAATCAGGTTCAGATATACATCATTCTCAATTAGTTCTATATCGGGCGTGATCCCTTTAATAGCCAATCCGGCCTCTTCATCTCTGCCTGTTCTTTTCAGTGCTGAATAGTACCAATAGAGCGTTGCGATCCGCATATCTTCCGAGAGGTCTAATTCGAAAGCATTCTGGTACGCTTCAATCGCTTTATCAAAATCTCCCTTCACGTAATGTGTCAGCCCGAGGTGATACCAAACGTTTGACTTTAAAGTGCTTACAGGTTCATTTAAAGGGTTTGGAAGCCCGTCAGGTTCAACCTGATCAGGGATGTGTCTCATAAATATTACCGCATTCTCAAAATCCTCGATGGCCCGGTCAAAAACCCTAAGAGTAAGATAACGATGCCCGCGATGGCGATACATTCTGGGATCGTCTGCATGTTTAAAAATGCCCTCTGTAAAAATTCTCACAGCTTCTCTGTACTCCCCGAAGTAGGCTGTGCGACGCCCAAGCCAGATAATATAGTCAGGTTCTTCAGGATCAACACGATAGTTTGTAACAGCTTCTATCAGATTTTTATTGAACTCGTCAAAATCATCCGGGTGAATTTCCGGCGTATACAAAGTGTCTCCCAGCAGCGAATAGGTTTGAACCCCCGGTGGTACTGCAGGCAGGTCTGGATGATCCACACAGGAAATTGCAACGAACAGAGGTAAGATCAACAGAATCAGATAGTTTTTTTTCATGGTTCCCCGGATATGTTCTTTTTAAAAAATTACATTTAATTCAACAAGTTCATCAGATCGCCTCACTTTAACAACCGTTTCGTCACCTCTCTCATAGCTGCCAATGGCATCCATATAATCGTAAATGTTTTCGATAATTTTGTTATTGATACCCACAATTATATCCTCAGGCTCTATCCCAGCACGCTCGGCAGGACTGCCGGCTTGAATTCGTTCTATGCGAAATCCGGTTCCTGAATAGGTGTAATCGGGTAAAACTCCCAGGGTTACGCCATCCTGCCGCATTACAGGGGATCTCGGATCTGAACTTTCCCTGAATTCAATCTCTTCAATAGGTGTTTCACTCAATACTCTGATCACCTGCTCGGTGTGATCCAGAATCCATTTCATCCCGTCATAGTCAATCAGGTCTGCCGTATCGGTGTTTCTGTGGTAATTTTCGTGGGTGCCGGAAAAGTAGTGAAGCACCGGAATCCCGATCTCATGAAACGATGCGTGGTCACTGGCACCGGAACCGGATGGATTGGTTGCTATCGTGAGTGAATCATGTGCGGCAGAATCCAGTATTGCCTCCCAGGCAGATGACGTTCCCGTTCCAAAAATGGTAAGCTCTCTCCCCTCAAGGCGCCCGATCATGTCCAGGTTGATCATGGCTGCGATCGAATCTTGGTCCAGCTCCAGGTTGCGGGCAAAATACCGGGAACCGAGAAGTCCCAACTCCTCACCTGAAAAGGCAACAAAGAGAATACTCTTTTCAGCGGGATTCTCTGCAAACTGACCGGCAAGCCAGAGAAGGCCGGCCGTACCGGAGGCGTTGTCGTCGGCTGAGTTGTGAATTTGCGGTTCTGCATCATGATCCATTGAGATGATACCCCCCATTCCCTGCCCGTCGAAGTGAGCTCCAACAATGATATACTGATTTGGATAAACGGTACCAGGCACAATACCGGCAATATTACGCGAGAGGTGGTTCTCCTTCCCCATAGCCTGCGGCATGGGTCCTGTAAGGGTGTAATACTGCAGGTAGGTATCGTCATCACCGGCGGGTATTAAACCGAATTGCAAAAATAGGTTCTCAATATAGTTGGCCGATTCTGCCTCCCCGGCTGAACCTGCCAGACGGCCCTTGCGCGCATCATCGGCAAGCCACTCTATATGCTCTTTTAAAAAGCTCTCTGTCGTTGGCTTCCGGTTCTCCGTTGTACAGGAGGCCAAAATAAGTAAACCAATAAGTAAAAAGAGATGCGGTAGTAACGTAAGCTTTTTCATGGATGAATTTAATTGGGTATAGCACGCGTGACGTGAAATTAGAAAATAATTGAGTGAGATGTATCTGTTTTGTTTGTTAGTAATGTCGTTAATACAAAGATAATGAGGTTAGAACATACGTTCGGAACAATTACATCAAATAATTTCTTTTCCTTGATACGTCATTAATTCCCTCTTATCTTTGGAATCTAAACCAATTATAGGTTGGGGGTGTCCCGGTACGAAAGTGACGGGACTGAGATCATACCCATTGAACCTGAACCGGGTCATACCGGCGTAGGGAAACCGATCTGCAGTACATGCCATGTAGTAACAATAAAACCAATATTGTTATTGCGCATACGCTGTCCCCCTCCTTCAATAGAATCGTAAATTGATGGAGGCATCATGTCTAAAACAGTACAATTTCTATCTTTTCTGATTCCCATATTCCTGGGATTCTCTCTTCAAATACACGCACAAACCCTTGAAGGCCGTGTTACCGATCGGGCAACCGGTGAACCCCTGCAGGGAGCCACTATTCTTGAAACCGGAACCACAAACGGAACTTCAGCAGCCGGTGATGGCAGCTTTTCTCTGAACCTGATTTCAGATGTGAGCCACATTACCGTCAGTTTTGTAGGATATAAGACAGCAGAAATTCCCTTTTCAGATGCAGACCAATTCCTGACTATAGAGCTGGAACAGCAGGCCATTCTCAGTGGAGAAGTGTTTGTAAGGGCGCTTCGGGTTGATGAATCAACTCCTATTGCCTACACCAATATCAGCCGTGATCAAATTGAATCCAATAATTTTGGCCAGGATATCCCAATGCTGATCAGCACTTCGCCCTCAGTTGTCTCCTCATCTGATGCCGGGGCGGGAATCGGATATACCGATATGAGAATTCGCGGAGTTGACCAGGCGCGTATTAATGTTACGGTTAATGGAATTCCGATAAATGACTCAGAATCGCACGGGGTTTTTTGGGTGAATATGCCTGATCTTGCATCATCAACGCAAAATATTCAGATTCAGCGCGGGGTGGGTACCTCTACACAGGGTGCAGGTGCCTTCGGGGCGTCTATGAATTTACAGACTGCCCTGATGAGACCGGAAGCCTATGGTGAGGTAACCCTTGGGGCCGGATCGTTTGGTACACAAAAAGCCAATGTTCAGCTCGGTTCAGGACTCATGGATAACGGCTGGCAGTTTGAAGGCCGCCTCTCAAAAATTGAATCTGACGGCTATATCAACCGGGCTGAGGCTGATTTAAGGTCGTTCTACCTGTCTGCAGCCCGCCATGGCGACAGAAGTTTGCTCAAAGCAGATGTCTTCTCCGGACAAGAGGTGACCTACCAGGCATGGAACGGTGTGCCTGAACCCATTCTCAACAACGATGCAGATCAGCTCGACCACTACATCACGCAGCTTTTTCTTGGAAGTGATGATGCAACACGCTGGCAAAATAATCTGGGCAACCGCCGCTTCAATCAATTCACCTACGAGAACCAGGTGGATAATTACCAGCAGGATCATTACCAGCTGCACTACTCCTACCGTATTCAGGACAACTGGACCGCAAACACCTCACTGCACTATACCTACGGCCGGGGATATTTTGAACAGTTCAGGAATAATGACCGCTTAAGCACATACAGCATCAGTCCCGTTGAAATCGGTAATGAGGTTATTGATAGAAGCGACCTGGTTCGCAGACGATGGCTTGATAACCATTTTTATGGAGCGATCATCTCTACTCAATATGAACAACAGGATAGATGGGACCTGACCCTGGGCGGCGGGTACAATGAGTACGATGGTGACCACTTCGGTGAGGTGATTTGGGCGCGTTTTGCCGGCGACAGTGACCTGGGCGATCGCTATTACGATAATAACGGATTTAAAACCGACTTCAATGTTTACGGAAAACTGAACTACTACCTCACACCACAACTCAATATCTATGCTGATATTCAATACAGAGCCGTTACCTATCGGTTTTTGGGTCTGCGGGTTGACGGAGAGACAGGTGAAGTAAGCGATGTAACCCAACAGGAACGAATCAACTTCCTGAATCCCAAGGCAGGATTGGTCTATCGGTTTGCTGATGGCCACCGCGCTTTCGCTTCTTTTAGTGTGGGCGGAAAAGAACCCACTCGACGCGACTATGTGGATTCAAGTCCCGACAGCCGGCCCGATCCGGAACGTCTTTATGATTACGAGTTAGGATACAGCGGGAGTTTTAGCCGGTTTGAAGTCGGCGTCAATCTCTACTATATGCTCTACAGAGATCAGCTTATTCTAACCGGCGAAGTGAATGACGTGGGTAACACCGTTCGCGAAAATGTAGCTGACAGCCACCGGGCAGGAGTTGAATTCCAGCTTGGAGCACAGATATCCGATCAATTTACGTGGAACGGGAACGTGACCTTCAGCCGGAATAAAATAGATGAGTATGAGTATTTTCTGGATGATTTTGACCAGGGCGGCCAGCAGCGGCAGGTCTTTGAGAATGTAGATATTGCGCTATCTCCCGGCACCATTGCCAACTCAATACTTGGTTATCAGCTGGGAAACCTCAAAACCGAATGGACCTCGCGATATGTTTCACGGCAATTTCTGGATAACACCCAATCTCAATCCCGTTCAATTGATCCCTACTGGGTGAATGATCTGAAGTTTAGCTACGGATTTGCAAATGTACCGTTTGTACGTAATATCACAGCTTCACTGCAGCTAAATAATGTACTGAACGAGAAATATGTTAGCAATGGTTATACCTTCGGCTGGATTGCCGGCGGCGAGCAGCAGCATTTTAACTACTACTTCCCTCAGGCCGAGAGAAGTGTGCTGATGAATTTGAATGTGAGATTTTAAACAAACTACACGAGCGGGGGCAAACTATCACGAGCGGGACGCTCGCGCTAGTTTGCGTAAAAGAACTGGCGCGAGCATCCCGCTCGTGACAGTTCTTTTCTTTTCTACTCAACAATCACATCAATCAACCCACCCCTTCCCGCATAGTTCGACGCACTGCTGAACACAAAATCTTCCGGCTTAAATACAAAGCCTGCCTTTACCGGATTTGCATGGATGTAGTTACGTTTCTGATCAAAAATGTTTTGATCGTAAAGCCCTTTTGGGTGGTAATTTCTCTTCCAGACTTGAAAGTATTTATTAGATGATCTTTTCTGACCTTCCAAAAAAAATAGTTGCAACAGCCACTCTTTTCTGCTCTCTTTTGGATTTTCCTTAATCGCTTTGATCAATTTTTTAGATGTGAACCCTCTAAAGCCCCGGATAATATTGCCCAATCTATTACTCCCCTCTGTACCCACTATCAGGTGCAGGTGATTTGTCATGATGCAGTACGAAAATATAAGAAGACCTTTCTCTTTTTGACAGAATTTGAGGCTCTCTATAACAATCTCTTTGTACTCATTGCGGGTAAACAGATCTATCCATCTAACCACAGTAAATGTAACGAAATGAGGCAATGACTCATTTCTGACTCTGTACTTTTCACTCATACACTCTCCACTCGTTCATATATGTATGAATGAAAAAACAGAAACTCCTTACAGTTTGGCTTGAATTTCTAATGAAAGCGGACAAACTAGCGCGAGCGGGACGCTCGCGCTAGTTTGTCCAGTTTTTCCTACTGCTCAGGCAGTTCAGCCACAGGCTCAATTCGTACAGGAACCCGAATGTTGTCCCAATGGATGTAGAGATCTCCCTGCTCGGCAGTCACATTCTCAAAATAGATCATCATTTGCTCCATAAAGAACGACTCCTCAGGTTGTACAGAAACTCTCAACAGATCTTCAGCTTCATCGTACTGAGTTCCCCAAGAGAGTTTTTCATTAATGATTACTGTCCACTCATCTTCGCCCGGAATGGTATAAAGTGAGTAGGTTCCTGCAGGCACATGCTCTCCCTCAACGCGTACATCATCTCCGAATACAATAGCTGTAGCTTCGTTTGCACCGGTTCTCCAAACCTGTTCGAATGGTACAAGTCCGCCAAAGATTGCCCGCTCGCGAACACCCGGACGTCCGTACGTAACGTGAATTTCGGTGAGGCCTATGGTTTGTGTAACGGCTGCATTTGGGCTAACCCAGACCCGGTCGGTAGTTCGCTCCTGGGCGATTGCAGTGTTGGTGAACAGCAAACCGGTAAGCAGAACAGAGACTCCTATAATCAGTGCTTTCATATCTTGTCTTAAGTTTTTTGTGATTGGTTATCTCATTATAACGAGTCTTGCAGTAAATGTGGAAAATCTTTTTTAAACTTTGCAAGTTTTGGCGCTATTACCACTGAACAATACCCGGCGTTTGGGTTGTTATTAAAGTAGTTTTGGTGATAGTCCTCTGCTGTACTGTAGTTAACGAGAGGAGAAATTTCAGTCACAATGGAGTTATCCCAAAGTCCTGATCTATCCGTCTTTTTCATCGATTTTTCTGCAATCTGTTTCTGCTCAAGTGAGTTAAAAAAGATGGCTGATCTGTACTGCGTTCCAACATCAGCACCCTGCCGGTTCAGTGTTGTCGGATCGTGGGTGTGCCAGAACACTTCAAGAAGCTCTTCAAAGGAGATTATTTCGGGATCAAACGTAACTTTGGCCACTTCTGCATGACCTGTTCTTCCTGAAATAACCTGGTTGTAGGTAGGGTTCTCCACATGGCCGCCGGCATAACCCGACTCCACAGCGATTACACCATTCACCCGTTGATAAATAGCTTCAACACACCAAAAACAACCGGCGCCGAAAACTGCGGTATCTGTATTTGAAGCATTGTTATGATTGGTATCGGTCATGGCAAATGTGAGTGAGATTAAAATTACAGCTAAGTTCATATTGATAGTGGTTTATAGTTGGTTACAAATAGAAACGCTATTTAAAATTAAAACGTGCCATGAAACTGATTTCAATGACTGAGAGTCAAATCAGATCATAAATGCAATTCAGCCCGCCCGGCTGCCCGATAAAAGTTTTAAAATCAACTCCTCTGAAAGGCCGGGAAAATTCGAATAGAGACCAAACCGGCCAAAACTGAGCTCACCACCGCCAGCATCAGTACTGAATTGAGGTTGAAGGCATTGTCGAGCATCCAGCCTACGATGAACGGACTTAAAGCCGTGCTTAACACCATGATTGAAGCAAACAGGCTCTGTACGGTTCCAATCATATCCGTTCCGTAGAGTTCTGCCCAGAGTGCAGATTTCAGCGTGCCGCTTAATCCAAGGGTAATTCCAACCAGTGCCATATAGATAAATGCTGAAAATGCACCGTTAAAAAATATCGCAAACAGAAAGCCGGCCGTCATGGGAACCAGAAGAAATGGAAATAGTGCCTGGGCTGAAAAACGATCAATTAACGGGCCGGATATGAGTCCCGATACAACTCGTGCTGCTGCAAATGCAATGAATGCAGAGGCAATAAGCGTCGCAGTCCATCCAAGGTCGCCGGCGGCCGATACCTGGTAGAGAAATAGACCGGTAACCCAAAAAGGCGGCATTAAGATGGCGGGGATGATATAAGCAGTTCGGTAGTCCCTGAATATGGTTTTGTAATTATCAGACGCAGAAGGTGCATCATCGCTTTTGCTATCGTTTACAACCTGCTTCTCATTCCTGACCAGAAACCATAACACCGGAATAAAAACAAATGCAATTACGGCAGCAATAAGAGCCCATGTGGTTTGCCAGTGCATATAAACCAGCATCATGGCTATTAATGAGGGCAAAAGAGCTTCCCCAATTGGAAAACCGAGAGCAGAAATACTCAGCGCCTTGCCACGCTCACCATCATATTGCCTGGCCATGGTAGTCTGAGCAGTGTGGCTGCTGAGGCCCTGCCCCGACAGCCGGAGCATAATAAGGCTTAAAAAAAGAACTGATATATGCCATGAAACTGCCATCAAAACGCTGGCAAAAAGCAATCCCACAGCTACATAGATGCTGTATTGGCGAAGCGGAATTCGATCGATCCATTGCCCCAGCCACGGCAGTGCCACAGCGCCGGTCATAGTGGCCAATGAGTAGAGCGTACCGAACGAGGCATTGCTCAGTTCAAATGTGATAAGAAAATAGGGTACAAACAGGGAGAGCAGAAAAGTCTGCCCGAAGCTTGAAAAAAAAGTAAAGGAAACGGCAAAGGACAAAAGCCTTCTCTCTTTCCTGACAAATGCCAGATAAGTCATCAAAGAATTCGAATAATTTTTATAAAAAGGTAACAATCTTATAAGATAAGGCGATTTCGTGGGAAAGTATAGCTGTTTGCAGTTTGTAAGTTTAGTCCTGAGTATTGAGAAATTTATGATGGTAGAACTGTGGAATTGTGGAATCGTCGAATTGTAGAATTGTAGAATTGCTGCCCGCTGTTCGCAGTCCCGACCCATCGGGATGGAATCGTCGAATTGTAGAACTGTAGAAATCCCAAATGACAAGCACCAAATTCCAAACGGGCGCTTTTCCCGATTACGTGCCCATATTTTATACTCAGGCTACGTTTGGAATTTGCTAATTGAAATTTGTGATTTAAAATTTGCCTACTGTCAACTGCCTACCCTTTGGAATTTGGTGCTTGTAACCTTCAACTTTTCTCAATTTCTTACCTTCTTTTCCGTGCCCCGCGCACCCTGCGCCGGACGCTGACAGATCCGCCGGTAGTCGGACACAGTCCGGTTGGTGCTGTCAGGTCCTGTTTCCACTATTGCGCCACTTGAACCTTGCACCTTGAGCCTGGAACCTTGCGCCCTGCGCTCCCGATGGGTCGGGATGTCGCTATCGCGCCACTTGTACAATGTCAAAATCTGTCTTTATAAAAACCGATACTCTTCTCTGACTCGAATTTTTTCTTATTGTACTCTTCGGTTTTCCCTTTGGGAATGGAGAGTGAGCTCCACTCATCACCTTTAAGCAGTTTTGCAAGCAGCACAATTTGACCGGTATGATAGGCCATGTGGGATAAACTTCGTTCCAGTGCCTGCTGTATGGTGTGGCCTTCGTTTCTGATGTAAATAATATTGTCCAGTTCTTCAGCAGTAATCGATTCTATTGCCTCAAACAGCACAGCCCATCCCCTCTCCCAAAATTCCATCAGCTCTTCCCGGCTTTTGAAATCGTCAATAAACTCATCTTCCCTGTTGCGCCAGGGTTTTTCGCCGTCTTCGCTGCGGAAGTTGGTCCAAAGAGATGTTAAACAACCCGAGATGTGCTTCATGAGTGCCGCTATGGAGAGATCATATCCCTGAACATGTTCGTGAACCTGGGAGTCATCAAGTTGATTCAATGACTTTTCCGTTAAACGTTTATTATACATCAATAAGCGATGGATTCCCTGAAGACGTTTTTCCATAGGTTTTCATTGAACTTTTTGTGGTAATTTATTGCTCTAAAGTACTCCATTGGAGCGTTAAATCCCATTCCAATACAGCAACACTATGATTACTCTTATCAGAAATATGCACGATACTGAGGCTGATTTGATCGAAGATCGGCTTAAAAAGCTGGTTGTTGCTTATAAAACTGTTATAGATGCGGAGATTGATTCGGCATATATAGAGGAGAGCGGAAACAAGATTGTACAGGGTGATCACATGGAGAACTGGTTCAGACAGCTTGAATCCGAGCTTTCCCGGCAGCGGTCACTCAGCGGAGACGGCTGCTACATCGACCCGGAAACAGGTAATATTTGTTAACTTATACACATTAAAGATATTTTATTGCTGGAATAGCAATTGGTTTGTAAAACGCTTATACTACAAATGATAAATAGAACGACACCTAGTAAGGCACTTCTTAGATAGACGCGTTAACCCAACTCTTCTCTTTTGAATCTACTTCTGGGTGAATTAATTACACCAATACAATACAATGACACAACAAGGCAAAGTAAAATGGTTCGACACTGAAAAAGGATTTGGTTTCATCGAGCCTGCGGACGGAAGTAAAGATATTTTCGTACACAGAAATAACGTAGAAAATTTAGGCCCAAATCAAGGACTGGAAGACGGCGAAGAAGTTGAATTCTCCGTAGAAGAGACACCTAAAGGCTTAAGTGCAGTTGAAGTAAGAAGCCTCACTTACGAATAGGTAGAAAACTTATTAAAGGCAAAAGCCCATCCTCATTAAGTTGAGTGATGGGCTTTTTTTTGGTCTATATCTTCGACCGACAGTTCTCTTCGTTGCTCAGATTACTATCAATTTATTAAGCCTGAACTTTATCTAGACCGCGATTTTTTGCTGCGATACTGTAGCGGGTGTGTGGTGCATACTCAAGTCGTCTCTTCTCTATGGGTTGACCCGTGGCACGGCATATGCCATATGTGCCATTCTCGATGCGAACCAGGGCGCGGTTTAGTTCATTGAGAAACTTTTTGTTTCGCTGAATCAGGCGATAATTCAAATCCATGCTCTCCTCTTTGCTGCCAAGATCTCCAATATGGTGGCTCAGCGAAGATGCCTCATCTTCATTATAAGTCCTCATCTCTTCGACACTTGAAAGCAGATAGTCCAGCTCATTTTGTACTTCCTCTTTCTTCCTAAGTATGACGGCTTCAAAGTACGCCAGCTCATTCTCGTTCAGATTGGTTTTAAGCTCTTGCGTTCTTTCTTCTTCTCTTTGCTGATTATTTTTTCTTGTTTCCATGACTCTGGCGTTTAAGATTACCTGTTGTGTTTATTCTGTAAAAAGAATACAGAAAACGAGCATGGTTCGTAATAAGGGAAACCCCTATGAAGGGCTGAGGTTTATGATGATCAACCATGTAATACAAGAGATAGGCTTGATTTCAAAGTATCTATACAATTTTGAAGTACATCATAAACCTTTCAATATCTCTGTTCTTTAAATATTGATAAAATTAATTACATTGACCAAGATTCTAAACTAATACCAACCTGTCTAAAGGATATAAAATATGTCACCTATCATAGCGGAAGTAATTGGAACCGCAATTCTTATTCTTTTCGGAGGAGGAGTTGTTGCCAATGTAGTTTTGAACAAAACCAAAGGGAATAACAGCGGCTGGATTGTGATTACATGGGGATGGGCAATGGGAGTTTTCGTTGCCGTATTTGCAATGGGTCAATTTAGCGGAGCCCATATTAACCCGGCGGTAACGGTAGGCCTGGCGGTTGCGGGGCTATTTAACTGGGGAATGGTTATCCCTTATGTTATTGCACAAACCATTGGCGGATTTATCGGTGCAGTTTTAGTTTGGCTGGCTTATAAAGATCATTTTGCCATTACCGAAGATGAAGGAGTTAAACTGGCCATCTTTTCAACAGCACCGGAAATAAGGAGCTATCCTTCCAATTTTATGACTGAAGTTATCGGGACATTTATCCTTGTATATGGCGTGCTCTACATTGTTACACCGGGATTTGTAAATGCAAACGGAGAGATGCTCTCCACGATCGTAATTAACGGTCAGGAAGTTGGATTTGGCCTGGGCGCACTGTCTGCGCTGCCGGTTGGGTTGCTTGTATTGGGTATCGGTTTGGCTTTAGGCGGACCCACAGGCTATGCTATCAATCCTGCAAGGGATCTTGGACCACGTATCGCCCACGCGGTGCTGCCGTTCCCTCACAAAGGAAGCAGCGACTGGGCTTACTCCTGGGTGCCTGTTATTGCCCCGCTGGTGGGCGCAGTGATTGCGGCCGGCCTCTACCTTCTGCTATCCTGACTTATCCAATGAGTGACAACCAGAGATAAAGTCCTAAAAGCGTGAAAAAGAGAGTCGGTATTGTCAATACAATGCCGATTTTGAAGTAGTAACCCCAGGTTATCTTCACCCCTTTGTAGGAGAGCACGTGCAGCCAAAGTAACGTTGCCAGTGAACCGATTGGCGTAATTTTTGGCCCCAGATCCGATCCAATGATATTGGCATAGATCAACGCTTCTTTCATCAATCCTTCCGTACCCGTCGCCTCGATAGCCAGCGCATCAATCATAACCGTTGGCATGTTATTCATCATGGATGACAGAAATGCGGCAAGAAAGCCCATTAGCATAATTCCGGCAAACAGTCCCTGTTCAGTTCCCATTAGAATCACTTCAGCAAGTAAGTCCGTTAAGCCTACATTTTGAAGTCCGTAAACCACCACATACATTCCGATTGAAAAAACCACAATCGCCCAGGGAGCATTCTTAATCACTTTACGTGTATCAACGGCTTTGCTTTTTAAACCCAACATTGAGAAGAAGATGGCAATTGTACCGGCCACAAATGATACCGGGATGTGCACAAATTCAGCTACAAAATAGCCAATCAACAGTACTGTAAGGATAATCCATGAGAGATTAAACATACGTTCGTCACGAATAGCATCTCTGGGTTCTTTCACATCATCCAGCGAGTAGCTTTCAGGAATATCTTTGCGATATACCAGATAAAGTACAGCGAGACTTGAAATTACAGCAAAGAAGTTAGGTACGATCATCCGGCTGGCGTACTCAATAAAGCCAATGCCAAAGAAATCGGCAGAAACGATATTCACCAAATTACTCACAATTAAAGGTGAAGAAGCCGTATCGGCAATGAACCCGCAGGCCATGACAAACGGTAAAATCATACGATCTTTGAACTTTAAGGCCCGTACCATAGCGAGTACAATTGGGGTAAGAATCAGAGCCGCACCATCGTTCGCAAAAAACATGGCGACAACAGCTCCCAACAGGGTAATGTAGATAAACATCCTGAGTCCGCTTCCATTGGCAAACCGTGCCATGTGAAGCGCCGACCATTCAAAAAATCCAATTTCATCCAGAATGAGAGATATGATGATAATGGCCACAAAGGTCAGAGTGGCGTTCCACACAATTTCGGTAACCGTTATTACATCCTGGAAACTTACCACTCCGGCAATAAGTGCCAATAATGCCCCAATAGTAGCCGACCATCCGATCGACAACCCTTTTGGCTGCCAAATCACCAGTACAAGAGTGAAAAGAAAAATCAACGTGGCAATGATGGTTAACGCCATTAAATAATCAGGTTAGTTTAGTTTTTCTTAATAGGTATTATGTTATCAAACATTTTAAAATGTGTCCCCAATTCAGTATATCATTTGAAATTTTTACTGAACACACACTTTTACTGGTTTACTCATGGCTTCATTCAGGTATCATCTTCTTTGCTCCGATCTGCAGGAATCGTGAGGATTGGAATATTCGCTTTTCTTATGACCTGAAGGGATACTCCACCCAGAAACAGGTCACTGACAAATCCTCTGCCCTGGCTTCCCATGATAATCATGGTAGAATGTTTTGCCTCTGCATTTTCAAGAATCTGCTTCACCGGCGATCCGTACCGTATGCGAATATTGATTTCAGCATCCGTTACTTTTTCAAGCTCGGTTTTTAGATCTTTAAGCGAATATGAATCCTCTTTATCAAAACCTTTTAACTTCTCAGGATCATTTACACCCGGCCGGCCGCTTGCCTGAACATGGAGAATGTTAATTTCCCGTGCATGACCGGGGGCCAATTTTTTCACAACCTGAAATGCACGATTGGCAACCGGTGAAAAGTCTGTGGGATGCAAGATGCTTGTAAGTGATTCTTTGCAAGATTTTATGCAGTATAGCTTACGGTCTTCCAGTTCTGATTCATCCGAAACTGATAAATTAATCAGATATACAGGCAGATCACACCGCTGCAGAAGTTCTGTGGCCGTACTTCCAAGCAAAAGCTCCAGGTATTTGTTATGCCCTCTGTTTGCAATGATGATGTAATCGACGTTCTGCTCTTTGGCCGTATCCAGAATTCTTACCGGTGCGTAAGCATTTATTCCGAAATCAACTATTGTTTCAATCTCAAATCCAAACGGTGTAAGTTTTTCTTTGTACTGTATCAATTGATTTTTATACGATTCCTCATCAATTGATGCAATTCCCCCGGGATAAGGAACGCTGATAGAAGTAAATAGTGTAAACTTCCGGGTTCCAAACTTTTCAAAATGCGCAAGACAGTCAGTTATAATCTCACTCGCTTCAGACTGATCGAGCGCAACAAGAGCGTGTTCAAATGTCAGGTTCATACGGTTTTCGTTTGTTTTTCAATCCTTTCTTTCAGCAGATTTTCCAATACTAACTCTTCGGCTATCCAGGGAATAGCATATAGCTTTTTGGCATGCTTTGTTTCAATCTCTTCTAAAAGCGGAACCTCCTCCGCAGCCCGCTGTTTCAGGAGCGGATCGGAAATCTCTGTTGCCGACATACTTTGATTTGCAATCCAGGCGTAGGGCTCAATATTCGATCTTCTCAGATCATCCTGCAGCCTGGCAGCTTCTGTAATCGGAGTGGTTTCGGGCAGGGCCACAATCAGCAGTTTTGAATATTCCGGATCTTGCAGGTACATATACGGCGTTTTCAACTTATCCGTACCCATTTTTGAATTGCGCAATACCTCTTTGTGATAGCTCCCGGTCGTATCCAGCAGCAACAGGGTGTGTCCGGTCGGCGCTGTATCTACAACTACAAACTTCCGCTTTGCCTGCTGGATGGCTTTTGAAAATGCCTGAAATACAGCTACCTCTTCTGTACAGGGCGACTCCAGATCTTCGCGAAGCAGTTTCAACTCCTCTTCGGTTTTATCTTTTCCGCGATGGTTCAGTACTTTTTCAATGTAAGCCTGCTTCTCCTTATCCGGATCGATGCGATCTACAGTCAGGTTTTCCGGTATGTCCAATTCACCAATTTGATCCAGCAGATGTGCGGCCGGGTCGGTGGTGGTGAGGTGAACCGAATAACCACGCTGGGCCAGTTTAAAAGCGACCGCTGCGGCGATGATGGTTTTCCCCACTCCTCCCTTACCCATGGTCATGATCAGGCCATGATCTTTTTCTGAGGAGAGATCATCAACCAGGCTGTCAAGGTCAGGCAGTTCACTTTCATGCTGCTCAGTAAGAATTGATTGGCTGTTCTGTTTGATCTGCTCTTTATCCAGCGGCTCAAATACAGTTCGCAAACGGTCAAGCCCCAGCAAGTTGTATGGACGTAGTGGAAATACCAGCTGCTCCATTTTCTTAAGACGGTCCGGCATATTTTCAAGAGTATCATCCGCCCTCTTCTTCATTTTGATGGCAAATGGATCAGATTCATCGACGGGCTCAAAATACCCGTTTATGAGCAGAACCTGGTTGGCTAGCCCCATCTCCTCCAGCTCTTTGCCGGAACGGTCGGCTTCGCGCAAGGCAGAACTATCGGGCCGGCTTACCAGATAAATCGTTGTTGAGCCTTCATCCTGAAGCTTTTCTACCACCTTCTTGTAGCGTTCCTGGCTGGTTTTAAGCGCAGATGACGGACCGATGCAAGAGGCGCCATCGGGATTGGATTCAATAAAATCACTCCAGGCCGCCGGCAGTTCAAGCAGCCGAAGGGTGTGACCGGTCGGAGCCGTATCAAAAATGATCACATCATAAGGCTGATCATCTTCATCACCGGCTACATACCTTGCAAACTCATCAAAAGCCGCTATCTCTGTAGTGCAGGCTCCCGATAACTCTTCGCGCATCTTCTCAATATCTTTTGCCGGAAGAATATCCTCCATCGGAGAGATCACGCGGTTTCGATACTCCTCTGCCGACATCTCAGGATCAATATTAACCGCGTGGAGGTTTTCGATTCCGTTTATCGGGGTGATTTTCTCCGCAACTTCGGTTTCGAGCACCTCTTTCAGGTTTGATGCCGGATCGGTACTGATCAATAAAACCGATTTGCCTTCATCGGCCAGTTTTATAGCGGTAGCACTGGCAAGCGAGGTTTTACCCACACCGCCTTTACCGGTGAAAAAGATATATGGGGTGATTTGCGGTAAATTCATCATGATGGTGGTGATTCAAATGTAAATAAATTTCTTGGTTGCAGCTTAGCTAGTGAGTGTCTCTCCGCCAGCCGTCGGAGGGCAATGGTGGATGAAGATATCCCCTCTCGAGAGGGGATAAGTGCAGACGAGCATGCGAAGCATTTCGAGTCAAACGAGGGGTGTGTCCCGGGGTATGCCTCAACACCATGCTGTACACACCCCTGATGATATCGCTGTACGCGTTTTCATCTGTCCCCTCTTGCCATAGGCATCCCTTCGGGGCCAGAGGGGATTTATTCTCAACAACACCCGCTTCCCGGAGCGCATGCGCCGGGCTGTACACCTAATAGTTCGTTTGCCGTTTGGAGCGTGGCTTGGGTTGCGCGCTGACGATTGTTGATTCCCGTCTGCATGGAGTCTACCAGCTCCTCAATAGAAAGTCCCTCCTCTTTTCCTTTTTGAAACAGCGATCTCATGCCGGCTTCATTCCCTTCGGTGACCGCCATTTCCAGGGCGTTCAACAAATCTGATGATTTAGCCACTCCATTGTTTTTTTCAGGAGCCATTGCAAGCCACTCTGTGAGCTGCCGCCGGTCGGGGTAGCCGCCTTCAGAAACCATCTCACCGTTAATCATGATAATGGGCAGAACATCTGAACCTCCTTTCTGCAGCCTTGAAAGCACCGTAGGGTTCGATTTAAAAACCTCCGGCTCCTGCCCGAGATTAAAACGATTCACTTCAATCCCCTCTGTTTTCAGCCATTTCATGTCGTTGGCAAAATCGGCAAGGGAATCATCCACGTCAGGCCCGCATACTCCGGTACTGCAACACATGGCAGGATCATAAACTTCAATTAGGGTTTTTGTCTCTAGATTCGTCTTCATTAAAAAAAGGTTATGTGTTATTATTTTATTATCGTAATAATACGATTAATAGAACGGCATTCCAATCCCAAATTTACAATTCTTCAGCTTATTCCTGGCTATCTCCGTATTTAACTGCCAAGGCAATCTGACCGGCGTGATAGGCCGTATGGGTCATAATTCTTGCAAGTGCTTCAGCTCTGGTAACGGTGCCAAATTCAGCTGTCGTAATCTCTTTATCCCAATCTTTGATCTCTTCTATGGCTGCTCCAAGTTCCTCCTCTGCTTTTTGAATTTAGTAAAGTGCCATAATTGTACCAATAAGTTGACAACATAGCCTAATTAGGACAACACTAACGAAAATCTCTCTTCTGAAGAAAATTTGCATTCTATAAGCTATATCATATTATTAGTGTAATGATTAGGTACCAAATTTAAAATATAAGCCTGCCATGACAATTAAAGAGATAAAAGAACAGCTAAAATCTTCTGACTCCCCGATAGCCAAATCATTTCATATTGGCGATTCATTTAAAGTACTTCTGTTTGGTTTTAACAAAGGAATGAAGCTGGAAGAGCACAAAGCTAAACATCCCACAAAGCTATTAGTTTTAGAAGGGGATGTTATCTATCACCAGGAGAAGAAAGATATACGCATGAAACAGTTTGATGAAATAGATATTCCCGCAAATGTGCCTCACTCGGTTGGGGCATTAAAAGACAGTATAATACTGCTCACCCAGGGATAAGAAAACCTAGCAGCAGGTATCGAATAGCTCATCGGAGAGTTCAGAAAGCAGGTTTTTCAGCTCCTTTACCCCATCCGGATTCAGGCAGTAGCAGGTTCGCACACCCTCTACTTCTCCGGTGACAAGCCCGGCAGCCTTCAGTGCTTTCAGATGCTGTGATACGGTGGATTGTGCAAGCGGCAGCACTTCGGTAATATCACCGCAAAAACAGGTATCGCGCTGTGCCAGCAGTTTCAGAATGGCAATACGTGCCGGATGGCCTAATGCTTTTGCAATAGCCGCCGACCTCTTCAGTTCCGGATCGTTCAAATGGACAGGTGGATTCAATGTTTCCATGCTTTATCGTTTAATTACGATAATATACTCATTTCAGGTTCGGGAAAAAAGGTCCGGCAACTATACGTTAACCCACTTACCGCCTTAATCATACAAATAAGGCGTCGGCTTAGTGGTTTGACCATCCATGGCAGTTAATCTGGTGAAAACTCAGGCTTTCTACAAGGTTAATAGCTTTGATTTTGGCTATTCAGTGGCAAAATTCGCTTGCAAAGCTTGTTTTTGCAATCCCTACTCGATTTCTAAAAAATTCCCGGGCTTATGAGTTTTAACTACCGGTGTCAATTTCTGAACCAGTGGCAGCAAATCTTCATAAGTATTGGTCTTGTGCTTTCATAAGTACAACCTGAATAGAAGATGAGGGAATAGATTGTTGGAAACTCAGGTTTTTGTCACTGGTTATAAAAAAATCAAATTCACCCTCGGCCACTGATAATAACTCTCCATTCGAAAAACTTGCCCACCCCATTTGAGGAGTAGTCTTAACAAAAAAGGTCGAGTCTAATTCTTCAATTCTGTACTTCAATTTTTTTGGAAGGCATTCATCCATCAAAATCTTGATCATTGCGGCTGAAGTAGTTGATCTTTAAATCTCTCAAGCACCTGAATTGCTTGTTCTTTTGTTACTGTGGGAAAATCTTCCAGAAATTCGTTAAGGGAATGGTCAGCTTCCAGATATTCAAAAAAGGTGCTAACCGGGACACGCGTACCTTTGAAGACAGGTGTACCACCTAGTATGTCTTTTCGCCTTTCTATAAGATTATTTTGTGCAGCCATTTTATTATAGAAGAAAAATTTATCGCTTATCAGTTAATATAATCAACGAATGGGCGACTTGGAAATTATTGAAAACCGATAAGTAAGCTTTGGTTAAGTTGCTATAACCACGAAAGTTACCGGACCCGATAATGTTTACCCAAACGATTCTCTAAGAGATTTGAGAACAAATCAATCCGACTCCTGCTCCTCCAGTTTGCTAAAGTAGACATAGATCAGCTGGGATAGTATTCCGGTTAGAAGCGCAGTTGCTGCAATCCAGCCGCTGAACTCGGGATCAGCTGAAAGAGATATGCGAAGAATAACCGTTGAGCAGACAAATCCTGCATTTCTGAGCAGCCTGGCGTAGGTTTGACTGAACATAAATGAAGCGATAAAAATAAACACATCCGCAAAAATCATAACCGTATAGAATTCGACAAAAAAGATCACGTTCAAATCGAGGGTAAAAGGCTCATCAAAAAAGATCAGCTGGTACACTTCTGAACCAAATTCATAAACAGATAGCACCGTGAGCGATGTGAAAATGATGAGTAACAGCAGGGCTACTCTCTCCTTCAGGTATACAAACCGTTTGATCTCATCTTCAGAGAGAGACTTGAGTTTCTTTCGCTTCAGGCTTACCTGGTAAAAAACCCCGACCAGAAAGAAGAGCAGAAGGCCACTGCCAAGATCTGAGGCAATTTGAAATATCACCTCCTTCTGTTCGGCAATCTGCTCAAAATCGTCAAACATTGAGATGTCCTTGAATACCCGCCGGATAATGATCAGTGAAATAATCTCATACTGTTTCCGGATAGAGTTCGAAAAAGAGAGAGGCAGTGCCAGAATAAGCAGGTACACTTCATACACCAGGATTACACTGAACGGAGTATAGAGTGCTGCCAGGTAATTGGGGTTGAGAGACTGCAGATAGAGCGCTTCCGGAAAGGTGTTTCGTAAAGCAATTAAAATCAGGTGCCCTATAAAAAGAAAAAAGGAGAGATAGACGGTCCACTTCTCAGCTCTTTTCTTTACGTTTTCGTCACTTAATACCTGATATATCTTTGTTTGCGCAGCCACTGGAATTAAACTGATGTATCCCGTATATCATTCCGTTTCGCTGCTATTATTCAGAATAAGTTCGCCTGCAAAATTTTTTAGGAATCGAGTTTTCTGAACTTTTCATTGTGGCTGTAAGCGAACTGCGTTACCTTTTGTGCGAATAAAAAGACCGTGAATATTTTATCTCGTTAGTCCGATATGCTCATGCAAAACCGTCTGCTTCCTGTCATCTTATTGGCCTTCATCCTTTTGGCTGATGTGGCACATTCACAAACCACCGTAAAGCTTGACTCGATCCAGGTTACGGCGTCAAGAATTACATCTACGGTATCGGAAAGCGGTAAACACGTTTCCGTACTGACTCAGGCCGATATCCGGCAGATGCCGGTCTCTTCTGTGGATGAATTGATCCGCACTTTATCGGGTATAAATATCAATTCGCGACAGGGTTTCGGCGTTCAGGCCGATGTGGGCATTCGGGGCAGCACCTACTCTCAGGTGCTTTTCATGCTCGACAACGTGCCCCTGAATGATCCGCTTACGGCCCATTTCAATACAAATATACCGGTTTCACTATCCGAGATCGGACAGGTTGAACTGATTCGGGGTCCGGCCAGTGCATCCTACGGTGCCGATGCCGTTGGCGGAGTTGTACATATCAAAACGAAGATGTACATGGAGCGTGAGGTTCAGCGCCCGGATGATACGGTAACGTACGCGGTGGCAGATTTCGCAGCAGGCCAAAACAATCTTATTTCGGGCGATGTTGCCGTTGAAATGCAGAGAAACAGGTTGCGGCTAAGCGCCTCGCTGCGAACCATTCAGTCAGACGGTGAGCGCCTCTCCAATCCCGGTTTTGATGCGGGTGCATCAGACCAGGAATTTTATGACAACTATTTTGAGATGACCAGCTTTACATCCTCATTGTCCTACAGGCTAGCCGAGAACTGGTCGTTTTATCTGCGTGGCGGACTGGATGACCGTGATTTCAGCGCGCGGTATTTCTACACCCGGAGTGAATTTGATGAATCGACAGAGCAGATTAACAGCCGCTGGTTACTCTCAGCTCTCACCAGGGATAGCGGCAACCATCGAACCGAACTGAACGTGTCGTGGAGAAATGTAAACGACGATTTCGACTTCAATTCACGTATCGGGATTCCTGTAAATGAGCACACCACCGATCTGTTTTTCATGAACCTCTCGCACCAGGTAACCACCGGCAGAATTGGGGCGGGCTCTTCAAGATTAATGGGTGGCGTTCAGCTCACAAATAAACAGATCGCAAGTACCGACCGCGGCGATCACGATGAGCTGATGGGCGGCATCTACCTGATAGCCCAGCTGAACCCTGTTGAGCGATTAAATATGACGGCCAGCAGCCGGATCCAGTTCGATACCCGGGGCCGTGCTGAACTGCTGCCGCAGCTGAGTACATCCTATGATCTAGGGAGCGTAATTCTTCGAGGTTCAGCGGGCCGGGCCATTCGCGTGGGCGACTTCACGGAGCGCTTTATATCGTCGCAGATACCCGATTTGACACCCGGACGAAATATCGGAAATCCCGATCTGGCCCCCGAACGCTCCTACTCTTTTGATCTTGGGGCTGACTGGAATCCGCTTGAACAAACCCAGCTCTCCGCTACGGGTTTTTACCGCACCTCCAGTAACCTGATCGACTATGTGTTAACCAATTCAGACCAGATTGAAAATGCAGATAACCTCCGGCCCGGCGAGAACTACTTCTACACGCAGAATATCTCTAGCGCACAAACTTCCGGCCTTGAACTTCAAGCCTCTCAGCAATTTCGTCTTGCAAACAACCGGATGGCTGGACTGGAGGCCGGATACACCTATATCCGCACAACAGCCGATACCGGTGAGGTTTCAAAATACATTGCCAATCACCCTTCTCATCAGCTAAATCTGGGTCTGCGGATCTCATTTGACCGCTTTTTGATCTATTCGCAATCCTCGTATCGTATGCGCGCGGCAGATACTGCCGATATCATCGGCGCAGCGGTGCCCGACAGCTACTTCGTCACTAATCTGAATATCGAATACTCGGTTTTGAACCGCGCAGTAATCTATGCCCGGGCACTGAACCTGACCGACACCCAATACCAGGAGATTCTCGGCCCACCCATGCCGGGCAGATGGATGATGGGGGGAGTAAGGTTGCAGATCAGGTAGGTCATTCATGGCCAAGAATGGGTAAAAAGACCCGCCAATACAGTGACAACGTATTCATTGGGTGCCAGCGTTGCTCGGGGTGATGGGGAGACGGAGGGAGTGAGTGATGGGATGATAGGTAAAATACTGGCAGCGGCGTAAATCAGGTTATTGCATGGTTGGGATACTAAAACGCCGCCTTCATCAATAAAAGCAGCCCTGTCTTGTCGACCGCCCCAAAGGGATCCCTTACGGGGGAGCACCGACGGGTTTCCGGTGCGTAGTGGAGACATCTCCCAGTGATGGGGACTACCTTAAACAAAGCTCTAAAGGGCTCCTGCTGATAACGGGGCTCCTCTTTTATTCCACGAAGCGAAGCGCAGTGAGATCCTTCGACTTTAGCCCATAAAAGCATGGGCTTTCGCTACCAGTGACAGATTTTTATAAATGGCGTTTTTTGGGCTAAAATCAACGATTCTCCCTTCACGGACACACCCCTTCCCGAAGGGATCCCTACGGGGCAATCCCCGCTTGTCGTAGGCATCCCTACGGGGCGAGAGGGGACTTTTATACTGTCACCTTTCAAATAGTGTTGCCCGCTTTTGGGCA
>REDT01000300.1 GCA_007693295.1 Balneolaceae bacterium | reverse complement strand
CCAGGCCCTGTGGCCCCACTTTCCGTACGTATAGTGAATTTTCCGGGGCAGCAGCTCCGCTTCCATCAGCTTTTTGTCGATCTCTGTTTTGGAATAGCCGGTCCGCGCATGTTCATCCACAAAAGAGTCCTCATCCCCTGCATCCTCCTCAGAGAAGTGCGATGGAGAGTGCATCAGAAACAAGCCTCCCTCTCTGAGACACTTACTCAGATTCTTCATCACCTTATGATCCTCTTCAATGTGTTCAAGCACATCAATGCAGATAATCATGTCGAATAGCGTGTCGGAAGAAAACTCCAGCAGATTAGCATTGTAAAAGCTAATCCTGCCAGACTCAATATCATCTTTAAAATAGCGCCGGTTATCTTCCAGGTAATCCTCTTTTACGTCGATTGCATGCACCTTTACATGCTGAAATTTTTGAAGGATAAACCGGTCGTACTGACCAAAACCGCATCCGGCATCCAGTAATTTCCACTCACCCTTCTTATCCAGTTTGTCTCCCGATTCTTTTAAAATGCGCCTTATGTGCCAGCTCCTCAGAAAAAAGATATCCAGCAAAAAATAGAAGATCCTTCTCAGGGTTTTTGAGTTTTTTACAATCCCGGCAAATTTATCTTTTACCGGATCATACGCGATTCTGCTCATAAACCAATTTTTTTAGCAATGCTCGGTTTTTGCCTCTCAACCTGACCCTTATTGATCATTTCTCCCAAAAATCCGATTGAAAAGAACTGAACCCCCACTAAAATCATCAGAATACCCAGGAAAAGAAGTGGCCTGTCGCCCAAAGGTTCACCGAAAAAGATTTTTAGCCACGCGAGATATCCGCTGATGACGCTGCCGATTAGGATAAAAAACACACCTATGAGGCCAAAAAAGTGCATCGGCCGCTGCATATAGCGGTTCACAAAAAGCAGGGTAAGAAGATCGAGGAAGCCGTTCAAAAACCTGGAAATCCCAAACTTGGTCTTGCCATATTTTCGGGGATGGTGCTTTACTTCTTTTTCAGCAATTTTATCAAATCCTTTCCATTTGGCAAGTAAAGGCACATAGCGATGCATTTCGCCGTAAAGATAAATGCTGTCGGTAACTTCTCGTTTATAGGCTTTAAGGCCGCAGTTAAAGTCGTGCAGTTTTATCCCGGTGGTCCAGCGGGTTACGGCATTAAAAAAACGGGAAGGTATGGTCTTGGTTACGGGATCGTGCCGCACTCTTTTCCAGCCGCTTACAAGGTCTTTCCCGCTCTTCAGTATCTCAAGCATGGCCGGAATCTCGTTGGGATCGTCCTGGAGATCAGCATCCATGGTTACCACATATTTACCGGTAGCCTCTTCAAAGCCTGCCTGAAGTGCATCGCTCTTCCCATAATTTCTGCGCAGCCGAACTCCTTTTATCTCTTGTCGGTTCCGGAAGAGTTCTTCAATAGTCTCCCAGGAGCCGTCAGTCGAGCCATCATCCACGAAAATAATTTCATAGGTTATCCCCTCCAAAGCGTTTGATATTTCGGTTGCAAGCTCTTCAATAGAACTCTCCTCATTCAAAAGCGGTATTACTATACTCACTTCAGGATGATGAGGAACTTTGTGGTCTGAATTATGTATATTTTTTTCCGGCAATGGTTTGCAAATTCATTAATTTGGGCAATCTGAATGATTATCTGATCTGTGCTCTTTAAGTTAAACAGCATCAATAATACAGCAAATCATTGACAACCAACTTTTTCCAAAGCTGAAAATAAAGGATTTCAACGCTATGAAGAAATTGTATTACTCAATAGGGGAAGTAAGTGAGATTACAGCCATCGAGCCTCATGTACTAAGATACTGGGAAACAGTGTTTAAAGACCTTTCTCCACGAAAGAACAAGGCGGGTAACAGAACATATAAAGAGGATGATATCACCTTTATACTGAAGTTGAAACACCTCATTCAGGAAAAAAAATACAGTACAGCCGGAGCGAAGAAAATTGTAGAGGGTGAAGAGAGTGCAGAGTCTGTTTCATCCAGAGAGGAGAAGAGGCTTCCTGCAGAGGTTGAGAAGGATATGTCTGAAGTTAAGTTGTTTTTAAACAAGCTCCTCGAAAAGCTTTAACTCACCGCGAGAAGCTTACAATCAAAATATACAGCAGCTCGGCACAGATAAGTACAGCCACACCCACCAGGTGTATCACCTGAAGAGCACCGGCCATATCGAACCACTCCAGGCCGATACCTGCAACCATTTGGAGCATTATCAGGCCCACGATTACCCAGCCCAACCTGGAGAGCCGCTTGCTTACATTGAACTTGCGGTTGTAATAGATCAGCACTCCGGATAGTGCCACTACCACCCAGGAGAAGCTTCTGTGTATTTCGTAGAGCCAGCTCAAGTTGTCAATCCACAGTTCACGAGGAAGTTCAAGTACATTCTTGGCCACGTCAACCTCTTCTCTTACCTGTGTACCCAATATCATCTGTGCCAATGTGAGAAACAGAATCCCCCCCGACACCCATAACAGAACCCTGCGTGTGTCGCCGCTCAGGGTTGTTGTAAGGCGCGTACTCATAGCCCTGAAACTGGCATAGAGAAGCACGGCCAGGATAATCATGGCCACAATCATGTGAATCGTAATCATCCCCGCACTGAGCCCTGAGCGAACAACCTGGCCCCCAAGCCACCCCTGAAAAAGTACCAGGATCAGTGCCAGCCCGGAGAAAATTGTAATCACAGGATCTTTTTTCCTGTACTTGAAGGAGAAGATAAAGGTGAGGATAATCAGAAAACCTATCAGAACGCCAACCAGACGATTAATATACTCGAGCCACGTATGCACAGGGTTAAAGAGTTCGGCATCATACTGTGCAGGCAGGTCGGCGGCACTGGTTGGTGGAATCCACATACCAAAACACTGTGGCCAGTCGGGGCAGCCCAGCCCGGCTCCAACAGCCCGAACAAGGCCGCCAATAAAAATGAGTACAATGGTTGCTATAACCGTGGTAACAGCTGTCTTTTGGTAGAGATTTAGTTTCATTTTTACGCTATAATGCACGGGCTGAAAAGCCGCAGAGAGTCTGTATTTTGTCTGACATCATCAGATCGGGATTTTTGTACCGATCCAATTTAACATCAAAACCAATAGCTTGTTAAATCAATTCGTAAAAGAGTAAAAATTTAACATAAGTTAATTCGAAAAGCCTGACACTCAAAACTTGAAACTTCAGGTAACATATCACTTCGGAAATAGTTATTTTCATATGCTATAATTCAAAGCATTCATGAACAGAATACAGACAGAAACTACAGGCGTACAGCAGCTCTTGGCCACAATTAACGACTACTACGAGCTCACTAAGCCGGGTATTACGTTTACGGTAGTGGCAAGTATGTTAATTGGCTTCCTTATGGGCACTGCCGGCAGTGTGAACTACCTGTTGATGGTTCATGCCATATTCGGCACCTGGCTGATTGCCGCCGGAACGGCTGCTCATAATATGTTCATGGAGAGAGGGGTGGACGGGTTAATGAAACGCACCAATAAGCGCCCCCTGCCCGCTTCCCGCGTTACTCCCCAAAACGGATTTATATTTTCAATGAGCCTGATCTTTGCAGGGCTCTTCTATCTGATTTTCATGGTGAATGTTGTTGCAGGACTTGTGTCGCTTGCTACAACCATTATCTACCTGTTCGCCTATACACCCCTTAAGAGAATATCTGCACTCAATGTGTTTGTTGGTGCTGTACCCGGGGCACTTCCTGTAGTTGGCGGCTGGGCCGCTTCGAGCGGAACCGTGTTTGAGCACGGCATGTGGATCCTGTTCGGCATTATCTACTGCTGGCAGATTCCTCACGTAATGGCAATCGCCTGGGTTTGCAAAAATGATTACGAACACGCAGGGTTTAAAATGCTGCCCAAAAATGACCCAAAAGGCTACAAAGCCGTTTTGTGGGTCATCGTACCGCTTCTGATTCTTATCCCGACCGTATACAAACTCTACGTGATGGAGTTGGTGAGCTGGCTCTACCTTGGCGGTGCACTGCTCACAACCATTGTATTCTTGTGGTATGGCGTTAAATTCGCCCTTTCAAGAGACATCTCCACAGCACGCGCACTCATGTTCGCCTCCTTTGTCTACCTGCCGCTGATCTGGATTTTCATCTTCCTGGACTGGATGATACTCTAACAAAATTGAGTGAGTACAAGGTAAGAGCTGATTAATCCCGAAAGCATTCGGGACTCCGTCAGCTGACGGATCGCTTTCCCCCTTC
>REDT01000169.1 GCA_007693295.1 Balneolaceae bacterium | reverse complement strand
GTCTCTGCACTTCTCCGACTTAACTGTCAAAATAAAACATAAATAAAATTGAGGTTATGTATGTTTAAAAAGCTACTGATAATCCCTGTTTTGTTTCTGCTTACTGCGCCGATTGTCTTTGCACAGTCGAGTAATATATCAGGAACAATAACAGATATACGCACTAATGAACCCTTACCGCAGGTCAACGTCTTTATTGTTGAACTTGAACGAGGTGATGCAACGGACTTTGATGGCCGGTATAATATTCAAAATGTTGCTCACGGCACGTATACCTTCCGAATAAGTTCAATCGGATATTCAACAATTGAACGCAGTATTACCGTTGATGGCCAGAATCAAGTATTTAACTTTTCCATGAGAGAAGATGTACGGGCGCTGGATGATGTAATTGTAACGGCTTTTGGACTGGCCAGGGAGGAGAGATCACTCGGTTACTCTGTTCAAGAGGTAAGCGGTGATGTTCTTTCCAGAATTGACCAAAGTAATGTTGTGGGAGCACTTGCCGGAAAAGTTGCAGGTGTACAGGTTGTGGGATCATCAGGTGCCAACCTGGGTGGCTCTGAGCGAATCAGGATTCGGGGAGCCAATGGCTTGTCGGATGGACAGCCATTGTTTGTGGTTGATGGCACACCTATGGATAACAGCTCTTTCATCATTTCAGGCGGTGGTACTGCCCGTGGTCGTGACTTGGGTAACCTCGTGTCAGATTTGAATATGCAGAATGTTGAATCTGTCTCCGTTTTAAAAGGAGCTGCTGCATCTGCTATGTATGGAAACCGGGCTTCCAATGGTGTAATTATTATCACCACAAAAAGTGGAAGAATGGAGGGTGGTCAGCCTGTCCGTGTGGATTTCTCAAATAGCACCCATTTCGACAGGGTGAGTATATTACCTGAATACCAGAATGAATATGCGGGTGGTTACAATCAAAATTTTGTACAGTACACCGATCCGAGAAACGGCCAGACATATAACGGCTTGAACTACGCTGCGGATGAGAGCTGGGGACCGAAGATGGACGGACGAATGTATCGGCCATGGTGGTCATGGTTCGACCATGATTTTACCGGAGATGGACAAAGCGATTATGGGGCGGAAGTTCCTCTGAATCCACAACCCAATAACGTCCGGGATTTTTTCGATACCGGAATGAGATTATCGAATACCCTTTCTGTTACAGGCGGGTCTGAAACCATCTCATACCGTGTTGGTTTGAACAACACAACGCAAAGTGGCGTGATGCCGAACTCAACGTTAGACCGTACATCGGTGAACTTCAATGGCGCACTTAACCACTCAGACAGGTTCAGGTCAAGTATTGCCTTCAATTATGTGAATACCAGCGCCGAAGGCCGGCCTGCACAAGGTTATTCTCCGGCACAGGGCAGTCCTGTACAATCATTTAATCAATGGTTTCAGCGGCAGCTAGACATGGATAAGCTGCGTCAATTTAGAACAGCCGACGGTACGCCCACCTCGTGGAATATCCGTTCAAACACAGACCTGAGGCCGCTTTACTGGGATAGCCCGTTCTTCTCAGTAAATGAAAATATCTCAGGAGATAGCAGAGACAGAGTATATGGAAACTACACGATGTCTTATAATGTAAATCCTAACATTCGATTGATAGGGAAAGTGCATCTCGATACCTACAATTTTTCAGCCGAAGATAGAATCGCAACCGGCGGACTTGAGCAGGATTGGTATTATAACGCACAGCGAAACAGAAGGGAAGTGAACTATGAAGCCGGTGCACAATTTGAAGAGAACTTTCAGGATTTCTCTTTAAGTGCATACGTTGGTGCTAATATCCGTCAGGAACGGTTTCAGTCATCCATTCAGCAAACATCCGGTGGTCTTTCTACGCCGAACTTCTTTAATATTTCTGCTTCTGTCGACAGGCCGAATACGTCAACATTCAAGTCTGAAAAAGATGTAAGGAGCATCTATGGAACGGCAACTGTTGGTTTCCGTGATATTGTTTATGTAGACGCATCGTTGCGTAATGACTGGTCATCAGTTCTGCCAAGTGACGACAACTCATACTTGTACTACGGATTTTCAACAAGCCTGGTATTTACTGAGTTTGATCTCTTTGCAAACCAGAGAATTCTTTCTTTCGGTAAACTGAGAGCATCTATTGCGCAGGTAGGAAATGACCTGGGTCCATACCAGATCTTCCAGACATTCAATACCAGCACACCTTACGGCAACAATCCGACACAGACTGTGCCCAACACTCTGAACAATGCCAATTTAGAACCGGCTGTATCAACCGATTATGAATTTGGAATTGATATGCGTTTCCTTGACGGGCGCCTCAGAACAGATGTTAATTACTACAACTCGGTTCGGGAAAATGAAATTCTGAGCTTAACGGTACCCGGAGCCAGTGGATTTGGCAATGCTATCGTAAACGCTGGAAAATTCACCACCACGGGCTGGGAAGTTTCAGTAGGTGCAACGGCCGTTCAAACACGGGATCTGAATATCGATTTTGGACTGAACTGGGCTACCAGCAATTCTGTAGTGAATGAACTCGCTGAGGGCATTACAACCAGACAGCTGGAAGCCGGTTTCTTTGGTGTTGGCCTCTTTGCAGAAGAAGGCGAAAAGTGGGGTAATATTGTAACCGTAGGAGGTTATGGTGGCTATACTATTCACGAAGAAACAGGTAAAAGGATAGTAAATCCCAATGGAACCTACCGTCTAACTACCAACAAAGACCTGGGTAATATTCTTCCCGACTGGACAGGTGGTTTTAGTACAGATATCAGCTACCGAAACTTCACTCTGAATGCATTCTTGGATTTCCAGAAAGGCGGCCAGTTCTACTCGCTCACAAGGATGTTCAACGCTTATTCAGGCCTTGGCAAGATGACCGTTGGTAATAACAACTTAGGAAATCCGCTCAGAGATCCTGTAGTGAACTCCAACGGAGATACCGTTCTTTCTGTACCACTCAGTGATGCTGCTTCAAATTCCGGTGGTGTACTTATTGAGGGTGTAGATGAAAACGGCAACGATGTAGCCTACCTGTATCAGGCGAATGTTCATTTTCCTAACATGTTCCTGAACAAAGAAGAGTGGATTTATGATGCCAGCTACATTAAGCTTAGAGAAATCAAGCTGACATACAACATTCCGGCTACTGTACTGGCAAACTTGCCTATTCAGCGTGCAACTGTAGCACTTGATATACAAAATGCATTTTTGCTCTATTCAAGCGTTAGCGGAATCGATCCCTCCAGCGTACAGAATAATGCAAGTGGATTTGGATTCTGGGAAGGCGGCGGACTGCCAGCAACCCGGACTATTGGATTCAACATCAATCTGAGCTTCTAAATTTTTGATAAAATAATGGAATCAATTATGAAACTTATACAAACACCAATCAGAAAAGCAGCTGTATTTGTTATGTTGACAGCATTGCTGGTGGGATGTGATGACTTCGGAAATCTGAATGTGGATCCAAACAATCCATCACAGGTAAGAACCGAGTTGTTGCTAACCAACGTACAGCGTGATATAAGTGCCGTTTCAGGCGCTGTTATCGGCAACTTGTGGGTTCAATACATGGCTGAAACACAATACGATGATGATTCACGCTATAGCACCACTACATTCAACTTCAACGGCTGGTACACAGGTGCCCTTATGGATCTGCAGACCATCATTGATCTGAATACAGATGAAGCAACCAGTGGCGACGCGCTATCAGGCGGCAGTAATAATAACCAAATAGCTGTAGCACGTATTCTGAAGGCTTACTTCTTCAATGTGATTACAGACAGATGGGGAATGCTTCCGTATTCCGAGGCTCTTCAGGGAAGTGCAAACTTCAGGCCATCGTATGATTCACAGGAGGTGATTTACGTAGACCTGCTCAATGAGCTGAAAGAAGCCGTTAATCAAATGGATACCGGCCCCGGTGTAAGAGGCGATATCATCTTTGGTGGAAATATGACCCGGTGGGCTGAATTCGCTAATAGTCTTCGTGCACGAATTGCTCTGCGAATGGCAGATACAAACCGGTCGGCATTAGCCGAATCCGAATTTGTTGATGCTGTGAACAGCGGCGTGATCAGTGAGGATGTAATGTATCCATATCTGGGTGAGGCAGCTAACCAGAATCCTTGGTTTGCACGATTTATAACCCGTACCGATTACGCAATTTCGGATGTGCTTGCAAACTATATGAAAGGCCTGGAAGATCACCGTGTACTTCGGTATGCCGACCCTGCACCAGATTTTCATACCGCCGGTGAGGAAGTCACGTTTAACAATATCGTAGGGATGCCCTATTCTGTTGAAAATCCCGGGGATATTACAAACTCCTCTATTTCATTCCCGGGAGCGGCTATCCGGGGGCAGGACTCTCCGCTTCCCATCATCACGGTTTCCGAACTGCATTTTGCAATGGCCGAAGCTGTTGAGAGAGGCTGGATGGCAGGTAGTGCCGAGAATCACTACCTGGCCGGAATCGAAGCTTCCTGGAACCAATGGGACGTTTACGACGCTGCAAACTTTACTAATTATGTAAGTAATGCGGAAGTCGTTTATGATTCAGCCAACTGGCAGGAAAAAATTGGTACTCAAAAATGGGTAGCCCTATTTCCTAATGGGTTTGAAGCATGGGCAGAGTGGAGAAGGCTTGGATTCCCCCAGCTGACCCCGCACAGTTTACCGCTTAACGCAAGCGGTGAAATTCCCCGCCGGCATGCTTACCCAACGTCGGAAGCGCAGTTAAATAAAATTAATTACGACGCTGCGGTTTCTGCTCAGGGTGCTGATACACCCGACACCCGGTTATGGTGGGATGTAAATTAACAACCAACTTCTTTTAAACGGTATCAACAAAGCCCCTTCAAATATTATTTGGAGGGGCTTTTTTTATTCTGTTATACATTCGAATTAAAATTTATTTACTGAAAAGCATTTCTATAAAAGGGTCATTAGTCAAACGTGAGGGCACCATCTACAGCACTTCTTTCTATCAATCAGCTGCTCTATCCCTTCAATGTGTCGGGGTAAGAAGTCAGAGGTTGCATCATCCATCCTCTGAGGTCACCATTATCTCAATGTTTTTAACTCTATATAATCTTTTTGTTTATAAGTAAACTATTTAGAGTTTATAATCCATCAGAATGCTTCGTAAATAAGTGTAAATCAGTGGTATAAGGTGAACTGTGATAGCTCAAACCAAGAAAAGCGTGTCGCCTGGTATATGTTCAAGAGTGATGTATTTACGAAATTTTACAAAAGTATTTAATAATACAAGCTATTTCATAATAAATGTAGCCGCTGAGGAATAAGCATTTCGATCAAAATTCCTGTCTAAAATAAATATTTATAAGTATTAGTGCGGAAAGTTAAGATATGCAGGCGGTGGGGGTAAGGGGTACTCTCAAATGTAAATATAAGTAAAAATTTAGGGGTGTAATTTAACATATTAAGGTTTGGAAAGTTCGATTATTGCCTTTTATACCCCGTAAATATAGCTTGACCATATTAGGCGCAACGCCTGCAATCCGTGATCTTCTAAATTCATGACATGGTTATGAATTCCACACAATACTTATGTTACCCTAAATAATATTCGCACAGGGTATTTCAGGTTGATGTCGCAATGGAATACTAACCAAATGGTAATGCGCCATATAATTACAGTAAGCCCAAAAAAATATTTTAACGATTTGGGTTAGCTGTCAAATTAACTAAAACTATTAATAGAGATAGAGGAGTTATGATTAAAAGGATACAATTAGGCTTGTTGCTAAGTCTATTCCTTGTGCCGCTCACAATGGCACAAACAGGAACCTTGACTGGCACAGTAACAGATCAGAGAACAAATGAGCCAATCCCCGGCGCTAATATCCTGGTTCAGGAGCTAGAAAGGGGTGCAGCGACAGACATAGATGGAAATTATTCCATTACCAACATACCCTATGGCACATATAATTTACGTGTAACATTCATCGGGTATCGGCCAATTACACAGCAGGTAAACATAAGTGCTGAAACGCAAACTCAAAATTTTGAATTAAGAGAAGACGTTCTCGGTATGCAAGAACTTGTTGTTACAGGGCAGGGGACAGGTGTTGAAAGGCAGCGACTCTCCTCAAATGTTACATCAATTAGTGCCCGGCAAATAGATCGTCTGCCAACTGTTCAGCTCGATCAGCTCCTTCAGGGTAATATTCCTAATTCACAAATTCGTGCATCTTCAGGAAGTCCCGGTCAGGCATCGTTGATCAGAGGCCGAGGTGTTGTTTCAGCGCTGACCGCAACAACTCCTGTAATCTATATTGATGGGGTGAGAGTTGACAATACAACCGGTTTTGCTCTGAACAGAGGTACAGGTGGAGCTCAGAGTTCTGCCATTGCCGATATTCCGGTTGAGAATATTGAGAGGATTGAATTTGTGAGTGGCGGGGCTGCAACAACACAGTTTGGCTCTGATGCTGCAAATGGTGTTATTCAAATTTTTACCAAAACCGGTGTTCAAGGTCGTACTGATTTCTCTTTACAATCTTCAATAGGAGCAGAATTTGCAACCAAAGATTTCCTGAAATATGACCGCTCAGGCGACATCCTTTTTACGCCGGGTGTAACTCAGGAGTACAGGCTGGCAGCTTCCGGTGGAACAGAAACTTTTACCTACAGCTTTTCCGGCTCTATGCGAGGCAGTCAGGGTGTTGTACAACCGGGTGGTGATGATGCTGTTCGTCACAATCTTCGAGGGTCGTTTGCTGCAGACCTGTCGCCGGTTGTTCGCTACTCCGGTTCATTTGGGTTCACAAGCCATGAATTTAGCAGGAATATTAGTGCTAACTTCTCAGGAAGCATTTTTGATATAGAGACAGGTTCATTTGGCAACCCTGATGAATGGACAGATGAAGAATTTGAAACGAACAAGCAGTTTATCAGAACCTATGTAGGTCTTCATGATATCACTGAAGACATAAAAAGGTTTCAAACGTCTCAAACGTTAAACTTTCGTTTCAGGGAAGGCTTAACCGCAAGGGCCGTAGTTGGTGTTGATTTTAGAAACAGCAACCAGTTCTTCAGAGAAAGCAATGCCTACCTGATTGCGCGCGGATTTGAACCAGAAGGAACTACCGACCAGGGTAATCTGACACAGACCGACCGTAACTTTCTTGGCCTGACAATCGAGGCAAGTGCAAGACATGAAGCTTCAATTAATGACTTTTCCTTTATTACCAATGTGGGAGCACAGCTCTTCAGATATGATGACCTTCAAACATCTATTTTTTCAAGTGGATTACCGGACGGTTCTCGTAATGCTCAGACCGGCCAGGACAGAACAGGCAGTAACTTTGAAAGAACTGTCGCTAACTATGGCCTCTACGCGCTTGAAAACATCGGTTACCGGGATACATACTTTCTCGAGCTTGGAATACGTGCCGACCAAAACACAGCTTTCGGAGCTGAAGTGGATACGCAGGTATATCCAAAAATTGGTGTGATTTACAACGTGTCAAATGAGGGCTTTTTCCGGGATTTGGTCTCCTCCAGGTATATTTCAAATCTTAGGTTTAGAGCAAATCTTGGCTATGCAGGTAATTTCCCGACTCCTTTTTCCAATGAAGTGTTAGCCGGAGTAGGTGGATATCTTGGACAATCTTATATCGATTTTGGTACCCCCGGTGATGTTAACCTAAAACCGGAAAGAACCAAAACGTTTGAAGTGGGTGGCGATATTGCTTTTTACGACGATCGTTTCAATTTCGAGATTACCTATTTCGAGTCTGAGACAAGAGATGCCCTCTTTAATGCTCCATTCGCAAGATCTGTTGGATTGGGAACGGCTCTGCAAAACCTTGGACTGATCCAAAATAGCGGTATTGAGATTGCCGGTAACTTTAACGTGCTCAGAACGCGCGATGCAACTGTTAACCTGAGAGCATCGTTCAATACACTTACCAACGAAGTTGTTGACAATGGTGATAGCGCGCCATTTAATGTAGGTGGTTTTGCATTCCTAGGGTCTTTTGTTGATGAAGGTTTCCCTGTAGGATACTTCCGCGGCAACAGAATGGTATTTGATGATGCCGGAAACGTGTCTGAAATCATCCCGAATGATAATTTAGGAAAACCGCTGCCCGACTATTTCGGAAACATCGGCCTTAACGCAGATTATCGTGGTTTAACGCTCACCGTTACTGCCGACTGGCAGCTTGGTGCACAGGCTGTATGGCCGGATGAATTGCTACGATTCTTTGCAGGCCTTGGTGATGAAAGAACTGACCCTGTACCAGCCGGAGCAAGCTTTTTTGATTTCGCAAACCTTTATGTAGAAGATGCCGATTTCCTTAAGGTGAGATTGATCTCGCTTAATTATGCGGTGCCAACACGATTTACAGAGGGCTTGTTCAGGCGAGTATCTGTAGGAGCTACTATAACAAATCCGCTGAATTTCACATCCACAGCATTTGACCCTGAGGTAACTGGAGCAGGTATTGCACAAGGGCAGGGTGGAGTTGGAGTTGGTGGTTTTTCTTACCGTCAGCAGTCGGCTAACAGGCAGCTCTATGGCACTGTAAGAATTGACTTCTAAAAAATCATCAAAGGAAATTATAAATCTATATAAAATAACATTATGAGAAAATTAGCCTTAATACTACTGGCAATATCATTTGTCTATGCAGGGTGTGATTTGATTGATGGCACCAATGTTGTCAATCCGGATCTGACACTCGATGAAGCAGTAGAATCTGCAGACTCCGGCGAGCGGTGGTTGGCCGGTGTAGAGCGCAGAACGGCAATAGTGATGAACAACTTCCTAACTACTGCCGAACTCTCAACCGATAACTATGTGAACAGAAATACATTCTTCAATCAAAATGTTGATGATGGAGTAATCCGAAGCATTGACACAGACATTGAGAATACAAACTTTCAGTTCGCAAGATTACGTAACCAGGCAAACTTTGGCATCAATACCGTAATTCCGGAAAATGATCCTCAACTTGCCGGTACAAGCGTTGAGGCTGAATTGTACTTCTATCTTGGATATGCGCATCTGCTTGCGGCTGAGAACATGACCAGCCTGCCCGCAGAGCCTGAAGGCGCCCCTCAAAGCCCGGCCGCTCATTTCGATTTGGCCATTGATGCTTTTACGCAGGCCAACTCTATTGCACCCGATCCCAGTTACGACTTAGCACTTGCCAGGGCTCACTACGGTGCCGGAAATCAGAGTTTGGCAGTTCAGGCTGCAAATACAGCTATCGCTAATGCACCTGCCGACTTTGTCAGGTACATTAGATTTGATGGCGTGAATGGCCCAGCCAGCACAATTGAAGCTGCGGTGTACAACAGGCAGTCGTTTAATGACCTTCAGCCGCTTCCACGTCTGGACTTCCTCGATCCAAAATATGGCGATTTAGGAGGAACTAATGTATCACCCATACCCATGCTTAAAGTGGAAGAAGCACACCTGATTCTGGCAGAGGCACATCTGGCTGATGACAACCTGGCCCTTGCAAAAGGAAAAATGCTGGATATCGTTAATTTAGTCGGAGATCGACCTACCAGGGAATTCAATGAAACCCAGGAAGGCAGAATTGGAAATCCCGGATTTCCCCAACGGCCTAACACTTCAGATTTCGTTGTTCGTGATGATGAGAACTCTCCTTTCAGGGCAGGTCTTGTATTGGATAGAACTGCAGCCACTGTAGTTCCAACTATATCAGGCACGTCTGTAACAGCCGCGATGGTTGATGCCTTGACGGATGAAACGGAAGCGTTGAGAGTTGTCTACCTGTTACGGCAGGAGATATTCTTCGGTGAAGGCCGGCGAATGTTTGACCTCGGGGTAAGATGGCCTGTATCTAATGTAGAAGCACTGAACAATCCTAATGTTACAGATGCCGATACACAACCTGTAATACCAAACTACATACCTACTCCATATTTTACGATGAATGCTTTCGAAGCTGATTTCGATACGTTCGAAGTAACTATTGCCATTGATATGAATAGAGTAATAGCTACCCAGAGAGGTAACAGGTTTAACTAATCCAATCTTACTCTTAATTATTAACCCGATTAAAAAACCCGGCTGTTTACAGCCGGGTTTTTTTAATAATATGAGTTTATCCGAATGCTTTCGGGTACAAAAAATGAGCTGGTGAGTTCAGAGCGGATCAAAACACCACAAAGCCAGTGTAATCATTCAAATTGGTGTATGCAGGCGCTTCCATCCAATCAATCGGGCAGAATTAATTTGAATTCATTTGATCTTAGCTCATTTCCCTGCAATAGCTTGTCACCCCAAGCTGGGGCAATAAGAATTAACAGAACACCTGCAATTAAGGTTAAAGGGGGTGATACGATTACGTTATTAATAGATATAAACATTACAATTCCCGTTATAAATAAGGATCTTTTTTTTCACATGGACCTTCTTTAGTGAATACATCTGGAAGCTTCGGGATACCTATCCTGATTAAGAATTAAATCAGTCACTTCAGAGGGTACACTTTGCTTAACTAAATTTTACAACATTTGCTCATTCATTAATTTTCTGTTAATAAATTTAATCAATCCAAGATGAGGGAATCGTATTTATCAAGTATATGAATTCCTATTTACTAAATAAAAATCAGGCAGATAGTATGAGTTTAATGTTAAACAGCGATAAGGCGTAGAATTTGAGGTTACAATGTTTAAACACTGTAAACAAACCCTGCTATCTATTGATAATTAATGATTTAAGAAAAGACTCTTATTGCCTTTAACAGCCTGGGGATTTAGTTTTATTCAGGAGAACGGGTTTTAAACCCACAACGCATTGCTTGCTTAAACCAAGCCATGCATACAACACATACCATGGTAATTATTACCATGGAGAACTCATGTTACCCTATCAATCTTAATAGGGTATTTCGAGCTGAAACATTGCCACAAATAGACAATTCATCCGAGTCATTTATCTGTCAGGAATGAACATATGTGGTTATTCATCAACTAAAACATCAGAAGAGGTCTAATATGTTTAAAAGACTACAGTTAGGTCTGTTATTGTCTCTCCTTACTGCTTCGTTTGCATTTGCGCAAACAGGTACGTTATCAGGAACAGTTACAGACCAGAGATCAGGCGAAACCCTACCGGGCGTCAATATATTTATTGATGGTTTGGAGAGGGGCGCGGCAACCGACCTTGAAGGTCAATATACAATTGCAAATATACCTTATGATACGTATACCGTGCGTGTCTCCTTTGTGGGTTACGATACAATAACCCGCCAGGTTACCATCGACTCTGCTACTAAAACAGTCGATTTTGAAATCAGTGAGACCATGGTCGGAATGGATGAGGTTGTTGTAACGGCTTTGGGCCGCGAAAGAGAGAGGCGATCACTCGCATACACGATACAGAGTGTTGATTCAGATCAGATCAGGGCTACCGGAGGCAGGGACGTTGTTGCCAGCCTGCAGGGACGAGTTGCCGGCCTTGAAATTACCCCCGGAAGCGGAATGCCGGGCTCCTCATCAGCTATGCGTATACGGGGAGCAAATTCATTAACGGGTAATAACGCTCCGCTGTTTGTAATTGATGGAATTCCGGTAGCGTCAAGCGCTGTTGCAGGAGGTAATGTTTCCGGTGTTGACGCCCCGAACAGAATTTTGGATTTAAATCCCAACGATATTGAGAATATCAGTGTCCTTAAAGGTTCGTCAGCCGCTGTACTTTATGGTACAAGGGCATCAAATGGGGCTATCATTATAACCACAAGAGGTGGCGGCACGGCTCCTGAAAATCAGGTTTCGGCAACTATCTCAAGCAGTGTTGGGTTTGATGTTGTCTCGAGAAAACCCGATCTGCAAAGCACCTACGCACAGGGATCAGGAGGGGTTTACCAGAGCTTCGGAGCAAATTCATGGGGCCCCAGAATTTCAGACCTGCCCTCTACAATAGAGGATCCTAGAGGTGTGGAAGTGCCGGCTCCGACCGAAGCAATTGATAATGTATCGCCATTTTTCCGAACCGGGGTAACCTCCGAAAGCAATATAGAAGTACGCGGAGCTAACCCCAATGGGAACTATAGCTTAGGGATCGGTTATGTAAACCAGGACGGTATCATTCGCACAACAGGAATGGATCGTGCCTCATTCAGGCTGGGTGGCGAATATCTGCTGTCCGACCGGCTTCGGGTAGGAGGCAGGGCCAATTATTCGAACACCTCTGTCGATCAAATTCGTCAGGGAAGTGATCTGTCGAATCCACTCTTTACCCTCTACTGGGCTCCCCGATCATTTGATCTATGGGGCACACCATTTGCCGATGAAGATGATCCATACTCCCAGATCAATTACAGGGGCGCTATGGATAACCCGCGATGGTCACTCAAAAATAATGAAAGCACGGATGATACAGACCGTGTATTCGGTAACATCTTTCTTAACTATGATGCAGCAGAATGGCTGAGTATTAATTACCGTCTTGGCGGCGACTTTTTCAATAATCGCCGAAAACAGGTATTGGACTTAGGTTCCGGTGCTACAGGTGGGGCCGGGCAGATCACCGAGTTTAACCGGTACAGGTTCGAGGTAACTTCTTATCTCAACTTTGAGATGCAGCATGCGTTAACTGAAGACATCAGTATTAGAGCGCTTTTGGGCAATGAAATCAATCATTTCGAACAAAAAACCGAACAAATAGTAGGCAGCGGCCTAAGTATTGGTGGATTCCGGAATATTTCGAATGCGGCTTCTATCAATGCCACAGAGTCAATTTTTGAGTCACTGGTTGTGGGCGTATACGGAGATGTGGAGCTTAACTACCAAAATATGGTATTTCTGAATCTCTCTGCACGAAACGACTGGTCGTCTACGCTGCCTGTTGATAATAACTCCTTTTTCTATCCGTCAATTGGAGCAACTTTCGTTTTTACGGAAGCATTTGATCTGCCGGAAGACATATTGAGCTTTGGTAGCTTGAAAGCTTCCTGGGCCCAGGTTGGTCAGGCCGCTCCTATTTATGGAACCATCGGTACCTATTCAACATTTAATGCCGGCAGTGGCTTCCTTGCTGATGGAATCACATTCCCGTTCCAGGGAGTTACAGGGCTTGGGTTGAGTAATCAGCTGCCGGGCTTCGATCTGGAACCTCAGAATAACACAACGATTGAGCTGGGTACTGAGCTCAGTTTCTTTGAAGATCGGGTCAACCTTGAGTACACATGGTATAGAGAAAGTGCTATAAACCAGATTTTTGCAGTGCCCACTGCATCAAGCTCGGGCTATACCACTCATCTTAGAAATGCAGGTGAGTTACAGAACACAGGCCATGAAGTGATGTTAAATTTCAGGCCTGTTGTAACCACAGAGTTCATGTGGGATGTAACCCTGAATTTTGCTCAAAACACATCTGAAGTGATTGAATTGGCACCCGGTGTCAATAACATCTTTTTGGGTGGCTTTGTTGATCCGAACGTGAGGGCAATGGAAGGATTTTCCTACCCAATCTTATTCGGCAGCGCCTACCTGAGGGATGATGATGGTAACATCGTATACAATAGCGATCCGGAAAGCGCAACCTATGGGTTTGCATTAAGTGATAATGAACTGCAATCGGTAGGAGAAGTCAGCCCTGACTGGACCGGAAGCATTTCAAATCAGTTTAACTATCGCAACATAGGCCTCTCATTTATGTTTGATATCCGACAGGGCGGTGATATGTGGTCGGGCAACACCCGGTTGCAAAAAATCTATGGAATGGATGCCAAGACGGAAGATCGCGAAACACCTGTTGTGCCAAGCGGCTCAAGAGGGTTTATCAACGAGGCAGGCGACCTTGTTGTGGAAGGACCCAATGATATCGAGATCCTGAAAGATCAGGCGTACTGGCTGCATGAGGATTTGATTACCGAATCAAATATTTACGACACCTCTTTCATCAGGCTTCGCCAGGTATCGGTATCCTATAACCTTTCGCAGGATGCGGTTGCTTGGTTGCCGGTTAATAATGCTGAGTTCTACTTCACCGGCCGAAACCTGCTACTGTTTACCGACTACCCGAATTGGGACCCCGAAACCAATCTGGGCGGCGACTCCAATTTCCAGGGTCTGGAATATGTAAATCTGCCTGGAAACAGGAGTTTCATATTCGGTGTCAGACTTTCAATTTGATAAAGCAAAACATTTATAGACATGAAGCTAATTAAATATATATCCATAATTACAGTATTCTGTCTGATGTTGGCCGGTTGTGATGATACGATGCTCGATTACAACACCGATCCCAATAATCCTACAGAAGCACCAAACTCTACTCTCTTGCCTACGGCAATGATGAGTACGATTGTAAACTTATCAGGAACGGATCCTTCCTGGATATCATCCGTTTGGGTACAGCACACGGCAGGTGTGCATGCCCAGTTGCGAGATTATGACAGGCTTGCAGGATTGGATGCCTCACTGGTTAACAACAACTGGAACAATCTGTATCCAACCATCTTTCAAAACCTGAACATTGTAATGGAACAAGCTGAGGAGGAGGGACACAATAATTTCCTCGGAATTGCAAAGGTGCTTAAGGCCTATTCTGCCACCTATGCAGCAGACATGTGGGGCGATATTCCACTGAGCGAGGCTAACCAGGGCATTGATAACCTGACGCCTGTTTACGACTCACAGCAGGAAGTATATGAACAGGCCCTTGATCTTTTATCAGAAGCCCGGACTGCGTTAAATGCGGAAACAGTGGGTATCGCCGGATCAAGCGACCTGATCTACGGCGGAGATGCCGATGCATGGATACGCGCTTCATATGCATTGGAGGCGAAAATTCATAACAGGTGGAGCAATCATGACCCTGCCGGCTCTGCGCAGAGAGCTCTTGATGCCGCAGTAAGTGCGTTTCAGTCTGTTGATCATGACCTGACGTTCGACAATTTTGGAACCGGCTCTACAGAGCAGCACCCATGGTACCAGGAGGCTTTCGACCGTGGGCACCACGCCTTCAGCGAGTCCATGTTTAACGCAATGGACCCTGTGGACGACCCAAGGTTGGAACTCTTTGCCATTCCAAGGGATGGTGAAATAGTACCCGCTCCAAACGGTGAAGCCGAGGCGGATCAGTTTGCCGCCTCAATCTACTCAGGGCTTTCAGAAAATATTATATCAGCTACCGCTCCACAACAGCTTATGACATATGGAGAGCTGCTATTTATTGAAGCGGAAGCCCACTTGAGGCTAGAGAACTTTACCGAAGCACACAACGCATACGAGCAGGCCGTGAGAACTTCACTTGGCTATCATGGAGTAGAGGGTGCTGAGGCGGATGCATTTCTTGCCCAGGAAGAGGTATTGCCCGCCAACCCGGCAGATCTTGAACTGGATCATATTATGACACAGAAATGGATATCACACTTTCCATTCCAGGCAGTTGAAGCCTATACCGATTTCAGAAGAACCGGTTATCCGGAACTGACAAATCCGGTGGGTGCCATACCCAACAGGTTCCCATATCCCCAGGTTGAAATTGACAACAACAGGGATAATGTACCCGAGGTGACTATTAATACACCTGTTTGGTTTCAGAACTGATCCCTTAATCTCAAATCATTAACGAAAAGGCCGGATGTGAAAATGTCCGGCCTTTTCTATTTTGGAATGGGGGTTAATGTCCCCCTTCTCCAATAGGCCCCGTAGGAATGCCTATGGCAGATCACTACGTGGGAAGGGAGAGTCACGCCCACGGCGTGACGAGGGGGATGCCCTCTGAGTATTGCTTTGACTCAAATATTCATTAATTAACATCGAGTTCACTACTATTCATTCCCATTGCACCCTTAGAGAGGTTTTGAGGAAATATAAAACAGATAGGGTTCGTAAACTTTTTACCACGAAGGCACGATGACACAAAGAATCACGAAGGATAATATTTTGTTTTCGTTATACTTCGTGTACCCTCGTGGCTTTGTGTCTTTGTGGTAAAACTAAAAGGTCATTATCTTTGAGTAAGTATTTTTTCAAACTCTAGATGATGGAAAAAGCTCTTAAGAGCCGAGGTGGGATGCCCTCAGAGTGTTGATCTGACTCAATTATTCATCATTGAGTGCATCACTTAAAACATCCTCCACAACCTTCTGAGACCCCTCTGTATCAACCTTTGCCCCAAGCTTCATTAAAAAGTGATAGAGGCCAAGATGCACCCGGGTGCTGTAGATAAAGTGTTTATTACCCCTGGGCTCGTTGGTGATGGGAGCATTTTTGGTGTATCCCCGTATTAATTTCTTGTATTCGGGATCCCCGAAATCAAAGCTCTTTTCAAGATAGGGCATCGCAAAAGTGTACCCGAAATTCATGCAGAATTGATAGTACTGGTTCTCCTTTTCATCAGTGTCGGGGTCGGCCTTCAGCACTCCCAGCCTGTAGTAAAGTTCTTTAATGGCCGGCTCATCCCTGTGCAGGTGAGTGGGCAAAAGCCGCAGATAATCCATGAAGAACTCTTCCGGAAATGACTTCACGCATCCAAAGTCGATCACTCCTAGCTTTCCATCCGGTGTAAAGAGGAAGTTGCCGGGGTGTGTATCGGCATGAATCTCTTCATGATCATAGATCTGTTTGTGAAAGAAATTCCACAAGATCTGGCCATAATGGTTTTTGCTTTCCCGGTCCGGAGATGAGTTCAAAAACTCATCGAGGTGAACTCCCTCGATAAACGTCATGGTGAGAACTCTTTCTGTAGACAGATCCGGAATCCATTGTGGGGTTACAACCTCATGTGAGGAGAACCGTTCATGAAATCGATCAATCGATTCACCTTCACGGATGTAGTTCGTTTCGTGAATGAGCGTGTTTTTTACCTCGTCGATATACTCATCAATTTGGGGCCCATCAGAAACAAGTCGTTTGAACAGGCTTCGCGCAAGGGCAATATCTGAAGTAATGGTATCGCGAACACCGGGGTACTGTATCTTAACAGCTACTTTCGTGCCGTCGTGCAGGGTCGCCTTATGAACCTGTCCGATCGAAGCGGCTGCTATGGCCCGGGTATCAAAATCCATGAAAAGCTGCTCCGGGTATTGCCCAAGTTCGCGCTTGATGATAGACCTGACCAGCGACCGGTTGATTGGCGGTACTTTATATTGAGCCTGGGTCATTACCTCTGAGAACTCTTCAGGCAAAAATCCCTGGTCAATACTGAACGACTGCGCAATTTTAAGGGCCGTTCCTCTCAGTTTGGTAAATTCGCCGAAGACCTGTTCGGCAGATTTTTTATGAAGTGCGGATTTGTCGTTTGTCCCGTTCGCAAGAGATTTCAAATAGTGTGTTGCATAGTTGGTTCCAACCTTTAATCCTGTTTTTGCAAATATTTTACCGCGGGCATATTTTGATGAAGGAAAATCACTCATGCTTCAGACCTCTTGGCGGTTAACGCGCAGCTTGTTGTAAAATTAATGGGGGAGTTGTAGTACAAGAATTTTCCAAGATCAAATCCTTTATCCACAATTTTAGAGTAGAAAATCTCTTCCTGAAGCGCACACCACTTATCCACCAGCGCCATGCTGTTTTCGTAGAGATGGCTCTCATCATTCTTCCAGAATAGAATCAGTCCGTGAAACTGCAGGTAGATGGCGTGATATAAGAAACGATTCTGAAGAATTTTAGCGGATGTGGCAATCTGTTCATCCGATTGGAATATTTCACGGAGTGCCTCTTTAAATAATTTTTCAAAAGCGCTGCTCCGAACCGGTGAACCAACCATGTCTCTGTAGGTGAGCAGTACAAACTCTCTGTGTTCTGAGAACTGATCCAATAGTGAGAGAAAAATGTTATTCAGTTTTTCACTCAGGGTAAATGTGGAGTACTCCTTGATGGAGCTGATCTGTTCCCGGTAAATCAGAATCCTGGAGTCATAATAGTATCTCAGGATAGAGCTTCTGTTTGGGAAAAGATCGAATATCTGTTTGGGAGTGATCTCCAGCTCTTTGGCTAAAGACTGAATGGTAAAACGCCTGTTCTCGATGTATCGGCCGGTGGCGGCCTCTGCAATCTTTATTTTAAGTTTGGTTTCTTTTTTCATGTGAAGCTAATAATGTTGAACGTCTCACTTTCTGTGATGGTAATCTGCTCCTACAACATCTTTTCAATCGCGAAAGGTTCAGATGGTGTTAAATCAATTTGCGCATACACTACTCACAAATGAGATGTGTTACTTTGAGCCTTGTAGGAGTTTTGATAACGTAGTTGGTGCTGGAAACTTGTCAGTCCCGATGCCTCGGAATCAGCTTTAGCGGGTCTAAATTTGCAAACTGTCAACTGCCAGCTCTACGATTTTATCCCGATGGGACGTGAGTATGTGGATGATGGCTCCGGAGGAGTCTTTGGTCGGTAACTTATGGATACAACCTCTCTCCCGGCATACCGAGGCCGGATCGATATCAACGCCCAAATCAGAATCGAGGGTTTGACGGGAAAACCCTTTCTACGGATCTATGCCCCGTAGCCCAATTCAGAACCCCGCGAACACCCTCCGGAATAATATCCCGTGGTTATTCTAAGATTCGGGCCGGAGGTTTGGTTTTTTTGCCATCTCTTAGTTACCGAGCAAACGTTCCTACAGAACGTGACGAACAGATACCTGAAGTGAATCCACATGTTGATTTGGATTTTTTACAAGAAGAGTAAAATCCGACGATGAAGGCGTAATACAACACAGCCCCGGGCAAATAAAAATCTCGCATAGTGATCCCTGCTGGGCAGCTCTACGATTCCACAATTCCACAGTTCCACAGTTCCTCCCCTAAATTCGACGCTGATTCCGTAGGAATCCCAATGGGGCAGAAACCCGGAAAAGCACCGGGAATGCTGTTTCCGAAGGAATCCCTGCGGGGCAGGTCTTTATCCGACGATTGAGTATTGACGTAACACTAGAGTTGTCACCATATTTACGCTTACCATACCCGGATGGTTACAGTCGACTACTCCCTCACTGGTGCGAGTTGGCAGCCTCAATATGATTTCATCTGACCGAACTTGTTTTCACCCACTCCCTCCATCTCTCCCTCTCTCCTTCACTCCCTCTCTTTGACACTCCGCTTACCTGTTTGGGTGATTGGATATTTCGTGAATAGTAGGAATATCCGGTGGGATACGGGTTGTATGAGGAAGTTTAATTTGATTTAAATTTGAGTGAATCATCGTTTAGTGACTGTTAGCTGAGTGTTGAAAACTTTTAGTAAAAAAGGTTGAGAAAAAGGTTGACATGTATCGGGTTTACCCCCTATATTTATAATCCTTTCGAGGAAACGAAAATTGCTCACGCAGACAGTATTGTATTGCCTACCGGAGTAAGTTTCCTTGAAGTTGTTCTTTACCATATTAGAGATATAACCAGATTGTTTTTGGTGAGTTTTTGGGTT
>REDT01000036.1 GCA_007693295.1 Balneolaceae bacterium | reverse complement strand
AGTTCAATCATATCGGCAGGTTTTCCAACCCGGGCGAGGCGAAGTCAGAAATCGTCTTTATCGGGCAAAATCTGGATCGGGAACAGATATCCGAAATGCTGCGAAGTGCAGAAGTTTCACTGGTACCGTCCGGCAATTGACCGGACCGTTTAGTCACACACATCGTGCTGGTTCGGCTGATACCCGGGCCAGTATTTTTACCTGATCATTATTTAGTCACACAAGCGCGTGTCCGGTTGATAGCCGGCACGTTGCTCTATTTCAATTTTTTAAAATCAAAAAGTTCTAAGACGGTTTGATCTACTATTAACCAAAACCTCGCCAAAAACCATGCTGAAAGCCGACCGATTAACGAAAAGATATGGTGATTTAACCGCTGTGAATGAGTTGAATCTTGAAGTGAAAGAGGGGCAAATCTACTGCCTGCTAGGCCCAAACGGAGCCGGAAAAACCACAACTGTGAATCTCTTTATGGGATTTGTTACACCCACCGAGGGGAAGGTGTTTATCAACGGGATGAATGTCGCTCAAAATGCCCAGGAAACTAAATGTGTTCTCTCCTACATACCGGAGAACCTTGCCCTCTATCCCAATCTGACCGGCCTTGAAAATCTTGAGTTTTTTGCGGGACTGAGCAACGGGCAACTTGCAGATTCAGATCTGAAAAAGCTATTGAACGAGGCGGGCCTTCAGCAGGGGGCCTTCGACCAGCGGGTTTCGGGATACTCAAAGGGGATGCGCCAGAAAGTGGGTATCGCCATTGCGCTGGCCAAGGACTCAAAAGCGCTGATTCTGGATGAACCCACCTCGGGTCTCGATCCGCAGGCGAGTAACGAATTTGCGCGACTGCTGGGAATCCTCAGCGACAGAGGTGTTGCCATTTTGATGACCACCCATGATCTGTTCAGGGCGCGTGAAACGGGCACGCGAATCGGAATTATGAGTGAGGGTGTGCTGAGAAGAGAGTTTAACGCAAAGGATGTTAAGCACGATGAACTTGAACAGGTTTACCTGGAACAGGTTCTTCATAATGTACAGGAGGCCTGAAATGATAATACGAATTGCAAAAAAAGAGTGGAAAGAGCAGCTTCGCGAAAAGCGATTTCTGGCCGCCGGTCTCCTGATGGTGCTGCTGTTTGGTGCAGCGCTCATATCCTCTAAAGCCTATTACGAAAAAGAGCAGGATCTTCGCCTGCAGGCTCAGCATGGAATTGAAGAGAATTGGCTTAATCAACGGGATAAAAATCCACATGGGGCGGCACATTATGGAATCTACCTGTTCAAGCCGGAATCAAGGCTGGCATTAGTCGACCGTGGTGTGAACCGCTACGCCGGAACGGCCTTTTTTGTTGAAGGGCACGTCAGAAACGAGGCGCAGTTTCGAAAGATAGAGGACGAAACCGGACTGGTGCGATTTGGTGAACTCACTCCCGCCTATATCCTGATAACCCTGATGCCGCTTTTTATCATCTTGATCGGGTTTAACTCTTTCACGAAAGAGCGTGAAGGGGGTACCTGGAGAATGCTGCAGAGCCACGATGTTTCCTTGCGGAAACTGTTGCTTGGGAAATGGGCCGGCGTAGCGTTTACTACGTTTATGCTCTTTATCCCGCTGTTTATTTTGATGGGGTTGATCATCTACAACGTGAGCGGTATTGGGGAATTCAGCTTCACTCACTACCTCATTCTTGGAGCTTTTTACAGCCTCTACTATCTCGTCTTTATTAATCTCACGCTGATCGTATCCTGGTTCAGTAAACGATCGGGTGCAGCATTCATTACGTTGCTGGCGATCTGGATTGTAGCGATACTTGTTGTGCCAAAACTGTTCGTATCGGCGGCACAGTATCTAAATCCGCTGCCCGATACCAACACAGTAGCCGAGATGTACAGGGAGGCCAGAGCCGGGGGTATAGACGGGCATGTGCCATCATCAGCGAGAGAGCTCGAGAGGGAAGTTATGGAAGAGTACGGTGTAGACAGGCTTGAAGATTTGCCGTTTAATTTTTTCGGCTTAAGGCTTCAGGTCGGGGAGGAGTACGATACAAAGGCGTACAACTATGTGTTTGGTCATATCCATTCTGTGATATCCGATCAGGATGCGCTGATTCGGAAAGGTTCGCTGCTCTCACCCTTTCTGCCGGTCCGGAATCTATCCATGGCTATGGCCTACACCGATGTGGATAAACACTGGGACTTTTCAGAAGCCGTGGAGCTCTACCGTCAGGATTTTGTCCGATACCTGAATGAGGATCTGATGTACAGCTCCCGCACCGGCGATACCTATTTGGCAGGGAGTGATGTGTGGGCTGCCAAACCCGATTTCAGCTATGAACTGCCTGCCATGAGAGAGGTATTAACTGCCCAAACCGGAAACCTGTTACTACTTTTTGGTTGGGTAGGGTTCTCATTTCTGGGCCTTCTTACTATCAGATCAACATCGGAGGAGAGCTAAGCCATGATTTCAAAAATTATCCACCTCGAATGGAGAAACCTGACCAGCAACCGATGGCTTCAGGTCTCCTTTGTGCTGCTGGCCGGCCTCATTCTGCTTGCCACGTTGAATCGGAGCTACCATCATGATGCATACCAGATGAAGGTAGACGAAGTGCGGCAGACACAATCCATAGAGTTTCAGAACTTTGTAGCCGATCACGACTCCGTAACGGCCGGATTGAAGGAGATTGATAATCAGCGAATAAACCCGATTTTTCCGTTTTCTCTTGAGGTGAGGCTGACCCCGCAAGCAGTTTTTGAACCAACGGGGCTTGCCGTTCTTGCCGTAGGGCAAAGTGATATCCACACAGGAATTTTTCCGGTCAGGACCTTTAGTGATCCGATCAACAAAGCTTCGGTTTTTTACAATCCGGCAACCGATCTGCTGGGCAGCTTCGATTTCGCATTTGTCCTTGTGTTTCTGATTCCGCTGGTTGTGATTGCATTCAGCTATAACATCCTATCGGAGGAGAGGGAAAACGGTACGCTGCAGATGGTGATGTCTCAGCCGGTCTCGCTTATGGCGGTTCTTGTTTCAAAGTTACTTTTCCGTTTTCTGATTCTGGTTGTTACCCTGCTGGTTATTCTGCTTCTGTCGATGCTGCTGGCAGGGGTGTCGATTTCCGGGAACATCGAAGGAATAGCCCTGCTTTCCGGTTTCACGGTACTCTATCTGCTGTTTTGGTTTGGTGTGTCACTCCTGGTCAATCTTTTTGGCAAGAGTTCTTCCTTCAATATCACAGCGCTTTTGGGTGTGTGGGTATTTTTTGTGCTTGTAATTCCAACGCTGCTTCATGTTACGGTCGAAAAAGTACATGAGGTTCCTCCGCGATCCGAAGCGCTTGTGGAGATGCGCAACGCTGAAGAGGAGGCAATGTCGCTGGACCGGAACGAAATTCTGGACCGTTACTTTATGGATCATCCTGAGTTTATAGAGGCTGCAGAGGGAAGCAGTGCAGATGAGCAGTGGAGAGAGATATACGAGTTTTATAAGTGGTTCTATGTTGTGCGGCAGAATATTGCTGAGGCCATATCGCCCATCGTTGACGATTATTACAGCAGGCTTGCAGGGCAACAGGAATTTGCGGGCAAAATCAGTGCATTTTCACCCGCAGTAGTTTTAAAGGAGGCGATGAGCAGCCTGGCCGGAACATCACCGGCTCACTACAATCACTTTCACGCTTCCACCGAAGAGTTCAGGATGGAGTGGATGGGAACCATCAGGGATAAAATGCTGAGGGAGCAGTTTGTCTCTTTAGATGACCTGGATACCTTGCCACAATTCAGCTACAGCCCTGCGGATGTGAATAACGGTTTTGGAAGAGCGGGCATGGCCCTCTCTTTCCATCTGCTTGTTGTTTGTGGACTCATTGTAGTCTTTAGAAAAAATGCGGGTTTATGAGTTAGCTATCTCATGACTGTCCTGCATAGCAAAAAATAAATCACTGGCCACACATAAATATATAATCCAAAGATTAAAACCCATGAAAACAGCCTGCATCCTTGATCAACCGAACGCAGTCAACTGCAAATTTGCACCATGATTTTGCCCCGGCTTGAAGCGGGTGATTATGGTGTTTAAATAGCCGGTATGTTCTTTTTTGATGACAATATTTATATACTGTGAAGAGGGGTTCCTGCCGGTGTGGAGCAGGTTATTACACTTTTATATTTCAGTTTATTTAGCAGATCCAGTATTCCAACATAATCATAAATAAAAAATGAACAATATGAAGCTATTTACTCTTTCAATACTTCTATTCGTGTTTGCCGGATGTACTCCGGTTCATTTGTCCGCAGA
>REDT01000242.1 GCA_007693295.1 Balneolaceae bacterium | reverse complement strand
CTGTCCTTTAGTTCCGAAATATCCACGTTATCGATCGTGACCCTGCCTTCGGTTGGCTTGTCCAGGCCGCCTATCATGTTTAGCAGGGTTGTTTTGCCCGAGCCTGACGGCCCCCTGACAGCTGTAAATTCTCCCTCCTCAAAGGAGATGTTTACATCATTGAGGGCATGAACCGGAACGGTGTCGGGGTTGTATATCTTGGATAAATTCTCTGTTTTAATAATCGACATGTTAGTATGAATTTAAATTGATGTTTTAATCCGGTTTGAATTCATGCATCCTTTGCCGCTTCAAGCGGATTGATACGGATTCCCTTTAATGCCGGATACATTGATGCAACCAAAGTAATCAGGACAACCACGATCAGAATAGTAACGTATTCCGTCGGGGTGAGAACGGGATAGATGATATGATCCCATCCCACCTGGGCAGCTCCTTCTGCGAACATCTCAAGATTCAGCCCGGTGTTACTAAAATAGTTGATGCTTAAGAGTGCCAGAACCATCCCGGCTGCCGCACCCGTTATGGTTAGGATTATCGATTCAAGCATAATCATACTGAATACCCGCAGCCTGCTCATCCCGATAGACATAAGCATTCCGATCTCCCTCATTCGCTCAAACAGGGCCATTAGCATGGTATTCAGAATTCCGAAGGCGAGGGCTATCATAATGATCATGGTAATCAAAACGACCATGAAACCTCCCAGCTCAACAAGCATGCTCAGTTCGGGTGAAAGCTGGCGCCAGGTTTGAGCTTCAATACCGCTGAAGTTGCTGTTAAGGTCTGCAACAACGGGGGCAGCAACATCTTCGTGGTCAAGCATCATCCCCACTTCATGGTAAACAGGGTATTCAGAGAGCTGTTCAATCAAGTCGTCTGATCTGACAAACACGTTTTGTTCATCGTACGTGACAGATGCCGACTGGAATATCCCGACGATATTGAAAGAACCGGAAGTGAGTTCGTTATTGGTATCCTCAAAGGTGAGCACTACACGGTTCCCAATCTCCATGTTGTGATCATCTGCCAGGCTTTTGCCCATAATCACTGGGTTGGGCATATCACTGTCGAGGTATTCACCATCAATGATATTTTCATGAAACGTTGTGGTATTGACTTCAGAAGCGATATCCACCCCGCGGATTCGAACCCCGGAAGTCTTTACCGGAGATTGCAGCATGCCATCGGTTATGGTTCGGAATGAAAATGATTTCACACGGTCGTCATTTTCCAGCCACTCTTTGATCTCTTCATGTTCCGGAATATAGAGCCAGGAGTAGCCCTCTGCTAAAAACTCGGGATGATGAATCTGTGCATGCGTCACTTCACTTTCGATCAGGTAATCGATGCGTTGCAGCATCAGTCCGTTTACCAGTCCAACGGCTACAACACCGGCCCACAGGCCTGCCACAATTGCGACTATCAGCACGCTGCTTCGTGCCGGGTGCCTCCAGATATTTCTCCATGAAATTGTGAATAATGTTTTCATGTCAGGACCTCGCTGCATCTAAAATGTTGAGTCGGGAGACTTTCAATAGCGGGAAGAGAAACACCACCATCGCAATCAGAAATACATACAATCCCTGGGCATAAAACTGATCGGGAGCGAACGACATAGGGAGCACCGGTTCAAAACCCAGGTCGATGACGGCCTGGGCGGCATCGCCTGTTAATGTAATCGGGTCGATCAACTTAAGAATGCTCCATGCAAAACCGATGCCGAAGAGTACACCAATAATGCTGATGAAAAGGGTTTCAATGAATACCACCAGAGCTAACAGTGCCCGTTTCATTCCTACGGAAAGAAGAACCCCGAACTCCCTGAGACGTTCCATAGTCATGGTCAGTATGGTCCCGAAAAAACCGAATCCGATCACTACATAAAGAACGACTGTAAGAAACCGTGGCATAGCAAGATCCATTTCCATCAGTTCCAGAATTTCCGGCATCAGTTCAGGCCAGGTGTAAACCACAAGCTCATTGTTTTCAAGGGAGGTTCTGAGTGATGCCGCCACCGGCTCCGTTAACCTCTCGTGCTGAAGGGTTATCAGAACTGCTGTTACATGATCGTCGGCCGAGAGAAGATACTGTGCCACGTCAAGCGGCAGGTAAACGGCCTGATTGTTCATGTCGCGGAGTGGGTGGTCTATTAACCCGACTATCTCGAAGAGCCCGCTTGCCGACATCCCAAATCGTCCCTGGCCCATCAGTGCGAGGGTATCACCGACACTGAGCTGAAGCCGGTTTGCCAGCCCCTTACCCAATACCGTTGCCTGTTCACCCGGTTCAAAGAATCGGCCCACATCCAGATGGTTTTTTATCTCATTAAAATGATGCTCTTTTTCAGGATCTACACCAAAAACAATTGACCCTCTTGTGGATACATCATTGGCTGCGAGCATGAACGTTTCGATTCTGGGAACTATCCTTTCGATTCTCCCGTCAGCGTTCAAAATCTTCTCTGCGAGCTCTTCATCATAGTAAAAGGAGTTATCGAGCGACGCTTCGTCATCATACCGGTAATCCTGAACCTGGATGTACCCTGTATTAAAACTTACCATCCGGTCAATCATTACCTCGTAACTGCCCCGGTTGATTGATTGAAAAAATACTGCGGCCAGCACAGCAAAAATAATGGCTGTAATGGTGATAATTGTACGGCGTTTATTCCTCCAGAGATTCCGCCAGGCTAATTTTATAAAAGTTGCCATGCTTTCCCCGCTTTAAAGTTGCTCTCAAAATTCCTATTAAGCTGTTACCATCACCGGCAATAGTATTACCGGACCCTCTGCATATTTGCCCTACTGAAAAATGCTTCGTCAATATCGATATCGAACTCCAGCTTCTGATATGTTAGAATGGTTCGTTCATTCTCTTTGTCAGCCGGTATTACCGTAATTGTTGTCGGTATTTTCCGGTCACCAAATTGCTCAATATCCGTAAGCTCCATCGTATTCACCAGGCGATCCCGCTGGTCATAATTTTCAATCCGGAGCTGGATATAATCTTCCGTACGGATCCACATTAGTACTTTGCCCCAAACAATCGGTGTATCCGGTTTTGGAACAAGTTCGATAACATAGGCTTCGTGCCCGTTGTACTCCTCGGTTCGTAATATTTGATGTTCGAAGTCATCAATCAGGTCAGAATCCCTTACCAGGTCATCGTTTGTGAAGTCTGAACCCATCCAGGATTGTGCCATCATGGAGGATGGCAGCCGGGTGGTTCGGTCAATTCTGGGGTCGTAGTTCCAGATATCGTTCTCTCTCATAAGGAACACGGTTCCGTCGTCTCTGGCGGGTGCCGTGATCAGGATCAGCGAGTAGTCGCGGCCTTTCAGCCATGAGCGCATTGAAACCTCCCGGTCGTAACGCGGGCGTTCAATTTTCATCGTCATTTCTGCGTATTGCGAATCACCTCTCATTACTTCTTCCATTCGCTCTAATATCTCCGCTGCCGACTGGGCATTTGCCGGCTGATGCAGAAATGCTGCAGCAACTAAGAACAGAGCAGAAAGCAGGATGATTCTGTAGCTATGTGAATTCAACTTTCTCATGATCTTCAACATGTTTATTGGGTTTGTTTTTTATTCTCCTCTAATTGTTTGATGTAGAAGTCAACCCAGGTTTCAATTTTTTGATCAACGGATTTCAGAAAGAGCATCCATTTTCTGAAAGAGTCAGATTGTTTATTCTTCATTTCTCACACCTTGATTTTTTATGATTTCAGCTTTATTGGCTTCCCATTTATCAATAATCTGATCAAATTCATCTCCCACCCAGCTATAGAATGTGGAAACTTCCAGCAGCCAGTCGGACACCTCATCGTCTCTGTGTTTCAGCATCAGGCCTTTTGATAACAGTTCGGAAAACACCGTAAAAAGTTTCAGCCGTTCTTTGAGCATGCCGCCGGCTTTTTTCCGGCTGATCCTGAAATAGGTCTTCCGGTCGCCGGGTATGGAAACCTGTTCAACCAAGCCCGAATTCACAAGCTGTTTTGAGGTTGAGCTGATGCTGCCTTTACTGGCTTCCAGGCTTTCGCGGATGTCATCAAAAGAGACCTGGTCTTTATCACAGATCATTAAATAACCGAAAACCCGTCCGGCCATCCGGGTCATCCCGAGCTTCTCGAGAACGAGCCCGGATTCTTCAATAAAGTTGAGTTTGTTTGTGTCCATAACCCAAATTATTAAATATGTTCATTTAGTTCAATAATCACTGAACTAAATGAATGATCGAATTCCCTATATATAACTTAGCAATTTGACTCTCAGTTTAGTGTAGTATTATGAAGTATTTAGGAATAGGGAAAACCCTTATAACCTGAGTTC
>REDT01000037.1 GCA_007693295.1 Balneolaceae bacterium | reverse complement strand
CGGTTCCTCTGAATCGGGAAAGATGATGTTGCAACAACTCTTCGAATATCCACAATCTCTCCCATTGTAAGCTCTGCAATCCAGTTATTCAGTATTGATTCGTAGCGATCCACCTCAGCGGCAATTTCTTCGTCTTCCGGCACGTCCTGATTGAGTGGTTTCAGAAATGGGCTTCTCTCCACATCATTCATCACATCAACCCGGCGCTCATCGGCATTCCAGCTGAGCTCAAGAATTCCGAGGTATTTCAAATACTGACCGGCCTGAACAATCACTGTTTTTCCCTCTATGATCGGTTCATAAAGCGGCGTGTGGGAGTGTCCGCCCACAATAACATCGATCTCCGGAATGGCTCTTGCCAATTCACGGTCTTCTTTTACACCTGAGTGGTTTACTGAGATAATCACATCCACCCCCTCTTCGATGAGTGCTTCAACGGCTTTTCGGGCCGACTGAATCGGATCTTCAAAATTGACCGGACCGGGTTCGGCTGTTTTTGAGATGGCGTCCTTACCAATAAGTCCGAAAACACCAATTGTAAGGCCATTTTCCAGTTCTTTGATCAAATAATTCTTGATTCCCATTTCACTCAGGGGATGATCCTGCGGCGGACGGGTGTTGGTGCCCAGAATGACTGTTTGCCCGGAGGCCTCCGGGTAACCGGCAGCTTTCAGATAATTGGCATACACATCCGGGCCATAGTCGAACTCGTGATTGCCGATTGTGACCGCATCATAGCCTATTTTTTGAAAAAGATTTAATTCCGGCGCCATCCCCTCCATGAGCGGAAGCCACCCAAATGCCGGTCCGCCAAGTATGTCACCTCCTGAAAAGAGCAGTACCGGTTCACTGTTGGCAGCTTTCTCCCGGCGTATCATATTTACAGCTCCGGCCAGGCGTGCAAACCCGCCATGAGCAGAATTCTCATATTCAGGGTGATCGTCAATAGCCGGAATGGGAATCAGGTGGGAGTGTTCATCATTGGTATGCAAAATTGTAAAGCGCAGCTCCTGGGCCTGCACTATCCCCGAACTGATTAAAAAGAGCGCAAAAATTATATATTTAATCTTCAAGTAAACTCGATGCTTTTAGCAGTGTTGGGTTTTCGTTAAGTTCCAACTTCGTTTTTTTTAACGGGTACTCAAAATCATATTCAACAGATCATGAAAAAATTGCTTCGCATTGGCATCACGCTGCTGATATCTGCTCTCATTACCCCCTCTATTTTTGCTCAGTTACAATCTCCGGATGAATTTTTAGGTTATGAACTCGGAGACCGCTGGACCCCTCATCACCGGGTTGTAAGCTATGTTAACCATGTAGCTGAAAATTCTGATTTGGCAACTGTCCACCCCTACGGAACAACCAACCAGCATCGTGAGCTTGTATACCTGGTTGTAACGTCAGCCGAGAATCATTCAAATATCGAAGAGATTCGCCTGAATAACCTCAGGCTTACAGGACTGCAACCGGGTGAAGCGACACCGAACCGGAAAGCCATTGTATGGCTCGCATACAACATTCACGGGAATGAGACTTCAAGCAGCGAGGCGGCAATGAAAACCCTTTACGAGCTGGTGAATCCTGCCAATCTGGAGTCGAAAGAGTGGCTGAGGGATGCGGTGGTGATTATTGATCCTATGATGAATCCGGACGGACGCGATCGCTATGTAAACTGGTTTAATGGAATTGTGGGATCAGAGATGAATCCAAACCCGGAGTCACGCGAGCACAATGAGCCGTGGCCGGGCGGGCGCTCAAACCACTACTATTTCGACATGAACCGTGATTGGGCATGGCAAACACAGAAAGAGTCGCGTTATCGAATTGCCATTTACCAGGAGTGGATGCCTCATGTACATGTTGATCTGCATGAAATGGGATACAACTCCCCCTACTATTTTGCGCCGGCTGCAGAACCGTTTCATAAGGTGATTACCGACTGGCAGCGTGAATTTCAAACTACAATCGGGAAGAATCATACCCGTCATTTCGACGAAGAAGGGCTTCTCTACTATACCCGTGAAGTGTTTGATCTATTCTACCCGAGCTATGGCGATACCTGGCCAACCTATAACGGTGCAATTGGGATGACCTATGAACAGGGTGGTGGCAGCCGGGCAGGAATTGGCGTGATCACCGAAGAGGGAGATACACTGACTCTTAAAGACCGGCTTTACAACCACTATTTGAGCAGTATGTCTACCGTTGAGGTCACCGCTAATCATGCCGACCGGGTTGTATCGGAGTTTGCCAAATTCTTTGATGATGCCGTTAACAATCCTGCAGGCACCTATAGAACCTTTGTGGTAAAAGCAGATAACAATCCCGATAAGATCAATCACCTGCTTCGCTTTCTTGACGGACAGAAGATTCGCTATGGAACTGCGGGTTCAAGCCGGAATACGCGCGGATATAATTACAAGACCGGTCAGACTGAACGGGTTTCGATCTCTGCAGGCGACATTGTGGTAAATGTTCGACAGCCGCAGGGGCAGCTTGCACGGGTTTTCTTTGAGCCAAACCCGGAGCTGGCCGATTCACTGACATACGACATTACCACCTGGGAAGCCCACTATCGCTTTGGCCTTGATGGATATGCGCTTGAATCCGACATTCGGCCGGAGATGAACATCTCGCCGGAAGATTTCAGGCAGGTAACCCGCACGGGAGCTGAAAAGCCTTATGCCTATGTGGCGCGCTGGACCGGCATGGACGATGCCCGGTTTCTTGCCGAGATTACAAAACAGGGAGTTCGAAGCCGGTTTTCAACCGTTGATTTTCAGATGGAAGGGAACAGCTATAAAAGAGGCACTCTGATTATCACCCGTGGAAATAATAACCATTTGGGCGACACCTTTGATGAGATTGTGGAAGCTGCTGCTGAAAAACATGAGCGAAGCCTCTATGGCGCGCCTACCGGTTTTGTGGAGTCAGGTTCTGACTTTGGCTCCAACAGGGTCTCTTTTATTGAGAAACCGAAAATAGCTCTCATATTGGGTGAAGGAACATCGTCTCTCAATGCCGGTGAGATCTGGCACTTTTTTGATCAGCAGCTTCATTATCCGGCTACACTGATCAATACTGACGATTTTATGCGTTTTGACCTGGACAGTTATAATACTCTGGTTTTACCATCCGGTTCATATAACGGTGTACTGACCGACAGCGCCATGGAAAAACTTTCAACCTGGGTAAGGGGTGGCGGCACACTGATTATAATGGGAAATACAAACCAGCTCTTCACAAATCGTAACGGATTTCAACTGACCCGTAAGTATGCAGAAACAGAAGAACCCGCCATGGATAAGATGCTGGCACCGTATGCCGACAGGGTTCGAAGAAATATCAGCAGTTCAACATCCGGCTCTGCCTTTAAAGTAACGCTGGATACAACTCACCCTCTTGCTTTTGGTTACGACCAGGAGTATTTCACCCTTAAATTAAGCGCCGATTCGTACAGTTATCTTGAGTCGGGCTGGAACGTGGGTACTGTTCGGGAAGGAGCCTATCGCAGCGGGTTTGCAGGGGTAAAAGCGAAACCGATGATCGAAAACTCTCTCTCATTCGGAGTTCAATCCTACGGACGCGGCCAGGTTGTCTATATGATCGACAATCCGCTCTTCCGCGGCTTTTGGGAAAATGGAAAACTGCTCTTTGTGAACAGCCTGTTTTTCGTTGGAAATTAATTCCAAATAAGTCGTTGTTTTTTCTAGGTTAATAAACCCCTTCAATTTACCATCGCTTTGGTACCTAGTGTTAAGTCAAGCATGAATTGTCGGAAGCAACCTGTCAGCACCTACCGGATCTGACAGCGTTGCTTTGGGATCGCGCATGGGCGAAATCCGTGCTTCAGGGACCGTGGACTTTTTGCCAACGCTGACAGAAACCCGCAAAAAGCGCGGGAATGCTGTCAGGTTTCAACCGTCACTTTAAGATTGACTTAACACTAGAAGGGGCTTTTTATTAATAGAGACCTCACTTCGGGCAGGAGCTGAACCATCCCTCATCACTGTTAATGAATAAAAGTGGAATTTTCTTTTCAAACGACGTTAATTATAAGCTCACCTCAGTCACTGCACCTCAACGACAGTCAAATTGGATATGGGAATTTCAAGACGTGATGCCATAGGTAAAATGGGAGTTATTACAGGGTCTGCAGCGCTTTTGGGCCTCAGCAAGAGTATTGAACATACTGAAGCAATTTTGGAAGAGTCCGGTTTAAAAGGCAACATCAAGCACGCTGTTACCCGGTGGCCCTATGGCAGCCTTTCACTTGAAGAGCTCTGCAAGGCCTGCAACGACATTGGAATAACAGGCCTGGAGCTGGTTGGCCCGAACGACTGGGCTACACTAAAAGAGTATGATCTCTACTGCCC
>REDT01000039.1 GCA_007693295.1 Balneolaceae bacterium | reverse complement strand
TTATAACGTAATTGTCATGTCGAGCGATGGCCGCTTTTTGGCCAGAGTCGAGACATCTCACTACGCTTCGCTGCGTGGGGAAAAGATGAGCATTTCATGGGAATCGCTAACGCTCGGTGCGCTTCGCTTCGTGGGATAAAAGAGGAGCCTTGTACTGGGGACTACCCTAAACAACGCCCTCAACGCGAACGAAGAGAGCACTCAACACCACGCGCTACGCGTGGTACTAAACGCGATCCGCCGGCTGGCGGAGAGCACTCAACGTCATCCGTCAGCTGACGGATGACACTCAACGCGCCGCATGAAAGCCTTTTCCCGGCTCCAATCCCTAACGGCACACTCAACCCTCATCCTCATCCTTCAGCTTTATCAGGGGCCGAATCTGTTCCAGCCTTCTTTCGCCGATGCCGCGGATCTCAAGAAGCTGCTCAACGGTGGTAAACTCACCGTTCTCTTCTCTCCAGGAGATAATCCGTTCGGCATAGGCGGGGCCGATTCCGGGAAGCTGCTGAAGTTCATCCAAACCGGCTCTGTTTATATTAATCCGTTTAGGATCGACCGCGTTGAGCTGCATGGATTCAGTATCTGTTCGTGGTACCGCTTCAGGATCGTTAACGTGATCTCTGCCGGATGCGGCAATTACCGGCCGGTACCGCACCAGGATCTCCTCTCTTTCAGAGTCAACCCGTTGGCTGCGCTCTAAAAAGATCTGCTCCAGCTCTTTATAATGTTCCGGATCATAATTAAGCTTAGGCTCCGCGATGGCAAACATCAGTGATGTAACCATAAGCATCATCAGCAGCAGTGAAATAGCAATCCGCTCGCTTCGATTAATTTCCAGTTTTTCTAGGATGAAAAATAGTTTACGCCTCATGACTTCCCTCTGTCTCTGTTTTTCGGTTAAGATGACGTCCTTTTCAGACATTTCCCTTACCTTTATGAACCGAATTTTCACAACTCCTTACACTTTCATTTAAAAATGCCTTCAGAAATTTTCACACACAGCGGCACACGAACAGCATGGAAACAGGTCGGAGAGGGAAAACCGCTGCTGATTTTACACGGATGGGGCAGCAACTCGGCGGTGATGCACCCTTTGGCAACCCGCCTGAAGGATATCAGAACCTGCTACCTGATCGATCTCCCCGGGTTTGGGGGGTCGCCTGAGCCGCCCGAACCGTGGAGCGTTGACAACTATGCGGATTTGATTGAAGGGTTCATCAAAACGATGATACCCGAAGGAAAAACCGATCTTCTTGTACATTCGTACGGAGCCAGGATTGCGCTGAAGCTGCTCGCCCGAAAGGAGTTTTCAGGGAGTATTGATAAGGTGATTATTACCGGGGGTGCCGGACTGAAACCAAAGAGAGCCCTCTCTTTCTATTTAAAAAAATATACGGCCAAAACTTTAAAAGCCCCGTTCCTTATTCTGCCGGGCCGGCTTAGAGAGAAGGGGTTGAATCACCTCAGAAAAACAGCCCTTTGGAAGAAGCTGGGATCGTCGGATTACCAGAAACTGTCCGGCGTTATGAGAGAGACCTTTGTAAAGTCGGTAACCGAATATCTCGACGGACTGCTGCCCCATATTGAGCATGAAGTTCTCCTTATTTGGGGAAGTGATGACACAGCTACCCCACTGGAACAAGCAAAGCGATTTGAAAAGGGACTCAAAAAGAGCGCGCTTGTTATCATGGAGAATGCTTCACACTACGCTTTTCTGGATGATGAAAGGCAGTTTGAAGCCATTGCAAGAGCTTACCTGGAGCCCGTTCAGCAAGATTAATAACGAACTAAAGCGCCAGTTTATAGCTGGTGCAGCTGCCCTCCTCTTTACCGTTTTTCTCGCACTCGTCTTTAGATTCGAACCCTTGTTTGGAGAACTCAAGGATTTCGCCATCCTTGGTAGTTCTTCTCCATCGCCATTCACCTTTTACATCTTCGTATATTTCACATTTGGGCATAATAGTATCAATCAAATTATGTGAGTAACTATATTTATATATACATCATACCAACACTGGCTGCCATAATCAAACCGAAAGCCATACCTGAACCGGTACTTTTGTATATACCTATAACTATCAATAGCTTATATTTATTATGTTATTAAATTATATTTTAATGACTATTTCTTACGGAAAATCTTTTTACACTTTTAACGAAATCTCTTAAGTACCTTCTGTTAACAACAAACTGCGTGACTTTCCAAAACCGGACTAACAGATTCGTACACATGACAAAGTATTTACTATGCATCATCTCTCTTTTTCTGCTCATTACATCCTGTACAACGGATAGCTTCGACACCATTATCATTAACGGAATTGTTTACGACGGTTCCGGGTCGACACCGATTGAAGCCGATATCGGGATTCGCGGCGACAAGATCGTGACGATCGGAGCCATTTCACGGCGCAGTAAAACAGACCGTATTATTGATGCCGGAGGGAAAGCGGTTACTCCCGGGTTCATCAACATGCTGAGCTGGGGTGCCGGGCCGCTGATGAACGATGGTAGATCAATGAGCGGCATCAAGCAGGGAGTTACGCTCGAACTGTTTGGCGAGGGCACATCCATCGGCCCGCTGAATGAACAGATGCGAACAGACCGGTGGGGTACCGATAAAAAGGATCATCTTTGGACTACTCTCGGTGAGGGCTTGAACCGGATGGAAAACAGAGGAGTGTCTGTCAACATCGGCTCTTTTGTTGGAGCCACCACGCTCCGCATTCACGAAGTGGGCCGCAGTGACCGCGAACCCACGTCCGAAGAGCTGGAGAATATGAGGCAATTAACTCATGAAGCGATGCAGGAGGGAGCTATGGGGCTTGGAACGTCGCTGATCTATGCACCCGCATTTTATGCCAAAACCGACGAGCTGATTGAACTTGCGAAAGTGGTTGGCGAGTACGAAGGCATGTATATCTCCCACATCCGAAGTGAAGGCAACCGTTTTGTGGAATCGGTTGAAGAGCTGATCACCATTGGCCGGGAAGCCGGTTTACATGCCGAAATACATCACCTTAAAGCTGCCGGACAGAATAACTGGCACAAACTGGATGAGGTGATTGAACGGGTTGAAGAGGTGAGGGCCGAAGGACAGCCGGTAACGGCCAACATGTATACCTATGACGCTGCAGCCACCAGCCTGGCCGCAATCTTTCCGCCCTGGACCCAGGATGGCGGCCATTCCCGCTGGATTGAGCGGCTGAGTGATCCTGAATTGCGCGACGCAATTATTGAGGAGGTGTATACTCCTTCCGATGATTGGGAAAATTTCTACCTGATGGCCGGCGGCGGAGAGGGTATCATACTGGTTGGCTTCAGAAGCCCGGAGCTGCAGAGGTATGTGGGCATGACCCTAACCGAAATTGCCGAGGAACGAGGCATGGATGATGAAGTGCGTGTTGCCGTCGATCTCACTATTGAAGACAACAACCGAATCGGGGCTATCTACTACCTGATGAGTGAAGAGAATGTAAGGCGGCAGATACAACTGCCCTGGATGAGCTTCGGCTCTGATGGCGGTACGTTTGCGGCCGAGGGGGATGTATTGAACCGAAGGATGCATCCCAGGGCCTGGGGGAATTTTGCCCGCCTGCTGGGGAAGTATGTCCGTGATGAACGGCTCATACCCCTTGAGGAGGCTATATACAGGCTAACCGGGCTGCCGGCCGCCAATCTAAAGCTGAATAACCGTGGATTGCTCAAAGAGGGATACTATGCAGATATTGTGATTTTCAATCCTCATACCATTCAAGATCACGCCACGTTCGAAAATCCGCATCAATACGCAACCGGTGTAGAACATGTTTTTGTAAATGGGGTACCGGTGCTTGAGGATGGCGAGCATACGGGAGAAATGCCGGGCAGGTTTGTGAAGGGTCCGGGGTATTATAAATAATGGAGATAGTTTCTCATCTTCTAAATCCCGCTATGGAAACCTCCGAATTCATCTCTTGCTTTTGCGTAAATCCGGGCGGAGGTTTTTTCAAGGTTCAGGGTGCAAGGCACAGGGTTCAAGGTGAAAACCTTCAAGTGTGCCCGGTGTATTACCGGGGTCCTTGAAGCGTTTGGTTCAAGGTGCAGGGTAAAAAAAGATCGCACATCGAAAATCGAAAATCTTAAAAATCGCTAAATCATCGACAGACACAGGGCTCAAGGTGAAAACGGCCTTGAAGCGTTTGGTTGTTTGCTCTTCTGTATTAAAAAAAATCTGAGCGTTGGTTTTGCGAAGCAGTGCTTCGCGGAGTAGGGCACATCGTTTTACCACGGGTCCGGCCATGAATGACCGACCCGCGGCTAATCACATTAGACACCTTCGGTGTCATGAACAGGCAGAGAATTTGAATCCTGAAAAACATTCAGTGCAAATAGCCTGTATA
>REDT01000040.1 GCA_007693295.1 Balneolaceae bacterium | reverse complement strand
AAATCGCAAATCGGATATCCTTCGATTAAGAAACCTTAGCCTAAATCGGAACCTCAACGATTTAGCGATTTAGGAGATATTCGATTTCCGATGTGCGATCTTTTATTCACCGTGTACCGTGAACCTTGAGCAAAACAGACTTTGGGGATTGAGCTCTTTTATGTAAAACAAAAAAATCCCGCCAATTTGATGTCGATTTCATCAAACTAACGGGATTTAAATTAAACCGATAAATAAGAAACTGGTGCCTGTCTGGATTAATCCTCAAATGAATCTTCAAAAGCCTCAAATGACTTTTCAATATTATCGTTGATCTTCTCGGTATTCATTGCGTCTTTCGGATCCATAATTAATCCATCATCACCTGTAAACCACGTTGCTACATATATATTTACAACAAGAGTAGACTGGCTTGTTTCTGAAATTTCAAGGGGCGGGTTTAAATCCACATTGATTTCAAAATCTTCGGATGAGCGGAATGTGAATTCATTTCCATTAAAAAATCCTTTTACCACTACTGAATAGCTTCCCGTTTCGTCCCTGAAATCACGATCTGTCACTTCAATATCTGAATCCGGCTTTTCGATTTCCATTTCAAATTCGTCATAAAATCCGGCAGGTATTTCTGCCTGACTGATTGTAATCGGACTTCCATCCAACGGGAGGTTGACGATAAAGTCGTTCAGTTCCTCCAGTTCAAAATCACTTGTTCCGTTAGCTCCATCGAGTTCAAATTCATCAAGAAAGAACTTCACTTCATGAATTTCAATCTCATTGTTTCCATCTGTTGCTACAATATTTCCCTGGTTGGTTATAGAAGACTGACTCTTTGCATTGGTATTATTTGCATTCGCCATCATTTGAATGGCTCCTTCCCCAAATGCGTCCGGGCTTGTATCTGCTAAATCACAACCTGCAAATATTGCAAAAGTGCCAATTAAGAATAGTGTTGATATGTTTTTTAAAGTTCTGTTTATCATCATCATATTGGTTATAAGTGAATAAAAATTGATGTTTAGGGAGTAGTCAGAATCCAGCTTTCACCGGACTCTGTTTTAACTGCTGCCAGCTATCTACTCTGAATCGTTATCGTCTGACTCATCCAGTTCGATCTCTCCAACATTGTTGGTTTCTCCCACAGTCACATTAACATCATCGAGTGCGGCAGGCTCAAAACCCTCTTCTCTCGCTTCAACAGACACCTTGTAGCTGCCAGACTCAAGTCCAACCAGCATAAACTCACCGGTTGATTCATCGGCATAGGTTGTTGATAGGGTATCTGACTCCTGAATGGCAAATACTACAGCCCTTGCTTCAACCGGAAGTACATTTCCTGATATATTTCCTGAAATCGCTTCATTTGTGGCACGGATTACGGGCTTCAGGTTGAATTGATTTGTCACGCCTCGTTTCACAACGGAACGATTGGCATCAAAGTCGAGCAGAAGCGTATATACGATGCCTTCCTGAATTTCGGCATCAATGTTTAGCTTAAGTCCGGTTTGTGCACCGCTTGGTACAAACAGCTCAAACGTCTCGCCATCAATTACTACGGTGTTCTCGTCATTCAGAATCAGCCTGATCTGCTTGTACGTGCCGGGCTCGAGTTCTGCATCAGCCAGAACTTCAAAATTCCCATTCACCAGCTCCAGTATGTTGTAGGTTTCATTGGGCTCGCTGATTACGATCCAGCCTTCGCCCTCATTTTCGGTGTTATTCACTTCAACACGTGCCACCGAAATATTTACCTCATCGTAGTCAACCGGCGCATCGTGAAGCTTTACGAGCATTGTACCCGTACCGCTATCATTTCCTGATTCGAGTGTGGATTGGCATCCCCACATTAACATAGCAACTGCAATAAGTGTAATTCCGAATGTCTTCATATTTTTGCGCTTTTTTTTATGTTTGTTTTTAGTTGTTCCGGTGATATGACGAGTGTGATCCGTATGCGTTACATGATTTATTAAAAATTCTTAATCATTGAATTGGTAAAAAAAATAGCTGTCGCATATCTGCAGCAAATTGGAAATTTTATTTTTCATACTTGTGTGACTACCTGCCGGTAGACGGGAGGGGCGCTATTGTTTTACAGATTTATCCCACTGCTATCAAAACGATGATTTGACCTGTAGGATGACATAATTACCGGTTTGTGGGCAATCCGCGTATTTAGTAAATATTTGTCCTTTTCAGCCTTAGAGCACGCTGCCCTTTCACCTATTAAAATCGCTCTCAATCTGAACAGAACAAGGAAAGCCTGTCATCTGATTGAATTGCAACCACAATGGGTGCTTGCATAATTTTTCTTTCCGAAAGGGTAGAACCTTGAGCAAAACAGACTCTGGGGATTGAGCACTTTTTTATATAAACAGAGCCTTGGCTAAGCGCTTTTCATCATTTTGTCAGACAAATACGAGCTTTTCATTTGTTAAACGCTTCTCCCCGTCGAACCTATAGGCGACGAGCTTGCCCTGTTTTGCAACGCTGTAATCGAGGCAGCAGACGTTGCTGCGGTAGAGGGATGGATTGCCCCGCAGCCAGTAGTGGCCGAAGAATACCGGCAATTCGTTCTCCCGGTATGGGGAAGAGGAAGGCAGGGCAGAAGGGGCAACAGGCTTGTCCGGCAAGGTGTCCATTTGTCCGACAATGAGTGTTTTCCATGTGTGTTTTTCCGGATGATCCCACCACTTGATGCGTACTTCAGTTCTCTCATGACCCTGCCTATCTTTAATGCTCATGCCGTCGGGAAGCTTTACCTCTTTGCCTTTCAGTGTAACATCCACAGCGTTGTATAGATCGCTCTCTTTTTGCGCAGATGTATAAAGGAGATCATCCGTTAACCGATCTTGCGGCAAACGATTCTTTAAAACGTCAATCTTATTCTGATCCCACGTGGCGTGGACCGCTCTGAACGTTTCCGATTCGTAGAAGAGGGGGAGAGATTTGAACCAGGTTATGTAGTCATCATACTCAGATTGCCGTCCCCGGAACTGCGTAAGGGTTTCCCGGTGCTGATCAGTATTTTTTTCGGAGTGCTCCCTCAGGTGGCCGCCGTCTTCATCCTGCTGATGATAGCAGATCGCATTGTACTCATGGTTTCCCATTAAGGCCTTTGCACTTCCTGCATCGGTCATTCTTCGAACGATATCGAGCGTTTCAGGAATTTTTGGTCCACGGTCAATATAGTCTCCCACAAAGAAAGCGATGCGCTCCGGGTGCTTCCAGGTGCTGTTGCGATGCGAATAGCCGAGCTTCTGTAATAAAGCCTTCAGCTCATCCGCATGGCCGTGGATGTCTCCGATGAAGTCGATGGAGTTGTTTTGAGTCATATGATATTTGCTATGAATAGTTAGGTTTTGGAGGCACTATCATGATGGCGACTGAGACGGCTGTGCGTGAAAATCGATAAAATTTTGTTATATAAAAAGAGATGAATTAACGTAAATCATTAACTGTACGTACTATGCTGACCCTGCTGATCATAATCTGTGTGTGGTTCTTGCTGGAATTTGTGCTGTTTGGAGAAGCGCCATTTTAACCCAATGATAACACGATCACTATTTTAACCCACCGCAGGTATCAGCAAGAATAGCTCTTTTTTGACTTAGTAAGCCAATCCGGCCGCTGATCTTCCGAAGCAGTGCTTCGGCCCTCTCTCTCTCACTCTTTCTCTCTTTCTCTCTTTCTCTCCATCTCTCCCTCTCTCCCTCTATTTTGTAGATCTTGTTTTTAACAAGCAAACCCCGCCGCTGATCTTCCGAAGCAGTGCTCCGGCCCTCACTCATTTTCACATCTTGAATTTAATAAGCCAATCCGGTCGTTGTTCTTCCGAAGCAGTGCTTCGGACTTAAAAAGCGTGATCCAAATAATAATTCCCAGCTTTTTTAGTCGCCTTTTCCAGGGGAAGCACCATGGCATCATGGGTTATTGGTTTTATAAGATAGTCCACAAAACCTGTTATTTTGGCACGTTCGATGAACTGTTTCTCTGAATTTCCGGAGAGATAGATAACCGGAACATTACTAAAAGCGCGTATACGGCTTACGGCTTCAATTCCGTCAATATCTCCCTTCAGGGAAACATCCATCACCACCACATCGGGCTGATGCTCTTTTATTTTTTCTATTGCTTCTTCACCGGTAACGGCATTGGCTACAACTTTATAACCAAGCCTTTCTACGATTCCTCCCTCAACAAGAGAGAGAAAGATATCATCTTCAACAATAACTACAGTCCCTTTTATGTCTTCTTTTCTCATGACCTCATTTATCTGGTTCAGATAGTTTGACGAGTCAAAACTATATTGGTTACTTTTTTTTTAAGCCATGGCAAAAAACGTTCAACCTGTAACCGCGAAGCACTGCTTCGCAACATCAACGCTCAGATCT
>REDT01000041.1 GCA_007693295.1 Balneolaceae bacterium | reverse complement strand
AGGGAAAAGACAGCGTCCCAAAGAACCGGCATCCTCATTGTATCGTATCTCATTACGATACAATGAGGAAGGCGGGTGGTGGTCAGTCTCGGTAAATTCAGCCTCCTCGAAAATTTCAGTAACTTCCGGTTCAGTACCAGGTATGCCAACAGGAATTAACTGCCCGACCGGCTCAATCAAATCGGAAATGGCTGTTAGCTTATCGCTGATCTCCTGCAGCTCTTGAAGGTTGTCTGTTTGCTCTTTGGTAATTACCTGAAAAGTGACGCTGTCTGACTGAACAATCTCCAGGTGAATGTCGGTGAGCAATTCGATCTCTTCAAGAAACGTGATGGCGCTTTCAGAATCGGAAAACTCCTGCAGCGTGAGTCCATACCTGTAACCGGTATCTTCAATGACACTCATATCGTTTAAAGCTGTTGGTTGATCTTCCCCATCGCTCACAAAAATCAGCTTTTGAAGTTCATCCATCAGTGCCCTTTCGGAACGGTAGGGCCCCGCCAATACTCTGAATAATCCGTCCGTTGCATCCAAATGGATATAAAGTTCAACGTCCATCTCTTCGCTGAGACGCTGCTTTAAATTTTCAGCTTCGGTTTGTTCCGAATATACTCCCAGCTGCATAAAATGGCCCTGATTATCCGGGTCAGCGTCACACCGGCTAATCACTGCCGTTACCTGTTCTCTCCAGGCCCTTAACCGGTTTAAGAGTGTTTGCAGCACATCTGAACTGTAAGCACTGGATGAGCGGACCGAATAGAGACCGTTTCTCGAGTTATATACAATATCCAAACCGTCTTCTATGATACGCTCTGCCTCCTCTGCAAATTCAAACGCATCGGTAAAATTAAAAAACGAACCGGCCTGGATTGTAAACATGCAATCCGGCTTATACCCGTCGGTAAAGGAGAATCTGTCGTAGCCGCTGAGAGATGCCGTGATAACCGGTCTCTTTTCATCAGGTACCAAATATCCATCCGGAATGAGGTTTATTTCGAGTCCCTCAACAAAATCCCCTTCCGCCAGTGAGCGGATGGTGAACTCCAGTTTTCCGGGATCAGATTCAGCATTCAGAAAATTCAGTTGGGAGGGATCAACTTCCAGTGTATAATCTCCGGGCGGGATCTCGTAAGCATAAAAGCTTCCGTCCGAAAAGGTCCGCAATTCATCCGAATAGCGCTGTGTGCCTTCAGGCGGATCAACCTGCTGCAGATAGAGCCGGAGCCCTCCAAGGCCCGATTTTGTTCCATCCGGATTGATTCTGTAGACCATGCCATCGAATATACCCGACATGTAGAACGGGATATCGATCAGCTTATACTGGTTCGGATCGGTAACGATTGAAAACTGCTCCAGGTTAGGCACCAGCAGCGGATTGGAAATCGCGCCCTTGTTTATCGTCAGATTATACTGCCTGTAAGGCTGAAGTTGTGAAATATAGCTGATGCCATCTTTAGAGAAACGTGTGCCACCGGCCCTGTCGATGCGGATGGCGTTATCGGCAATCAGATCGTCTCCCTCTTCGTAAACTCCGCTGCTATTATTATCCACAAAGAGTCGCACGGCCACGCCCGAACGCCCAACCTGCTGGCGGTTGGTATAGAGAAATTTATTATGATGCGAATCGTATCCCACCGATCCCCTTGCGCTTTGAGTTAACGTAGTAGAATTCCGGGTGGTTCTGACAGATGTGTTGGTGCGGAACGCGTTAAAGTCGAACGTAAATGTGAACCGAAGCAGATTAAAACCACCGATAAAATTACGTCCGCCGGCAATCTGAATCCGCCCGTTTTGAGTAATGTTTCTGCTGAACTGCAGCTCAATATCTTCAACCCTGTCTTGTGCAGGTATAAAGTTCATTTGCCCGCGAAGGAAAACACCACGCAGCGCCCGGGGTATCTCTCGGCTTCGTGAAAAATTATAGGTGGTTGAGGTACTTAAACGCGCCACGGGTGTGCTTTGAAAGGAGAGAGGCCCAACCTGGGAGTCTCGATAACCAAGCCTTATGTTGGCCCGCCCAAACCTGGTGTTTAGATCCACCCGGTACCGGGTAACGGCTGCGGTTTCTCTCTGTTCGTTTGTAACAGACCACCGGAAGAAAAGGGGTAGTGACCCAATCTCAAAAGGGGTGAATACATTGGCCCTGACTGAGGAGAGGTTTCGGCTCGGGTTATAAATACCCCCTTGAACATTGTAATTTGTGTAGTCCAGATTGATACTGGCATTGTTGGGGTAAATTACACTGGCGCTTGCCCTGTAAAATGCATCGTTGGCAGCTTCAAGCGAGAGCAGGTAATTGGTAAAAATTCTTGACGAAATGCCTGTCTTGAATGTTGGCAGTCCATCATGAAAATCCTCGAAGTATTCCACGCCACCTGAAGCTGTAAGGCGGTTCGTAATTCCGGCATTCACGTTCAGGTTCGACATAAACCCCCGGTCGGTTGATCCGGAGATGGGGTTGTCCAGGCGGCCGGCATCTACATAGTAGGTAACCTCGCCGGGAGGAAGGAAGTTAAAGGGCACCTGGAGCCGCGCGTCGCGCTGAGTCATTTCGCCGGTTGGGCTGAATACCCGGATATTATAATTGGATGACCCGTAGGTAATCGGCACCGTAAAGCGATACTGCCCGGTTTCATCGGCCATCACGTAATCGACCAGCGCGTTATTGCGATAGAGTTCCACTTCAGAGTTGGGTTCTACACTGCCTGTAAAGGCAGTTTCGCCATAGAGGAACCGCGGTTCAATCGGTTCGTTGGTAACCCGGATACCGGTATAGGCTGCCGGTGCCAAACCCTGAGAGCTGGATTGGCCCGCCGTGAGGGTACTGATCCACTCATTATCCCGGATGCCATACCTCCACCTCAACCCGCTCGAGCGGAGTGATGTTGCCGTTTGAGAATAGCTGCCAAAAAGCGTTCCCTGAAGATCCCCTCCAAAAAGTTCACTGCCCACGCTGGTTGTATAGAGAAAATTGCTTCCGGCCCGGTTGTAATTGGCCGTCAGGTTATAGTCCAGGAATCCCGCATTGAAAACCTGTTGCTTCCGGTCAAATCGAAGAGGGTAGTACTCCCGCATGAGCTCCCGCCGGGTTCTCATCATCCGCTCGCGCTGCCTCTCCCGTTCCCGCTGGGAAACCACCGGCATGGTATCGGGCGATATAAGGGCAACTGAGAGATTGGAAAAGTCGATGATAAACTCCATCTCGAAGAGCTTATAGAATACTTCGGGCAGAAGGTAAAAGCCAAGATCAGAGATGATAAAATCGTCGACGGTAAGATCTATTTCACGGTCAAGGAATTGGGAGCGCCGGGTATTCAGGTTTATGGTATACTCGCCTTTCCCCAGGTAATTTCCTGAGAGAACCAGGTTGCCGGAATCTACATTGAGGTCTATTTGAAGAGGGCTGAAGAGTTCACTGACGGAGAGGTAGAATTGATCCTGCTCATAAATGGCAGAGATATATGTGTTAACAACCGTTTGATGCCGAAATTGGAGAAATACCTCTTGATCTGCTGTTTGTGCCTCAGCCTTTTGCCAGCCAAAGGCACTTACCATCAGTAGAAATAAAAGCGGTATCAGGACACATTTTCTGATCACTCAATTCTGAAAGTTGTTCGATCACTCACATCAGGTATCTGGATCAGGTTTTGTGAGGAGATATCGTTTCGTGAAGATTCAAATGTTGTTTCGGCTGTGTACTCACCGGCCGGCCAGTTACTTGTGTCAAACTCAACTCTTTGCTTGTTTTTGAAATAGACAGATGTGGAGGAGCGGCGCGAATCGACCTCTACGTTATTGGAGTTAAAAATCCTGGTGCGAACGCTGCCAATAAAAGGGGAGTTGCCGGTTCTCTCAACATCAGTGAGCAGGACCAATCGCCCGTTTTCAACGGATGCAGCCGAACTGTTAATCGAAAGGCCTGTGGTTGCCTCACCGTGCTGTACGAGAACAGATGTGACCTGGTCAATTTGGAAAGATACCTGTGCCGCTACCTGGCCTTCGGCAACCTCTCCAATGGGAGGGGTGAGCTGATTGGAAGAGACCCTCATTCGTGTCCAGAACATGCCGGGATCAGAGTTTTGAGGAATTCGTCCAACCAAACGGATCGTCTGGCGCTGATCGGGCTGCAAAACAAACGTGGTTGGGAATGCCCGAAGATAGGGCATCAGTGAGAATCGCTCTTCGGCTTCATCATCCTCATAGTTTAGAAAAATTCGTCCTGTCTCGTCCGTAGTCGGATACGCAAACTCGAAGGAGAGGCGCACCTCAACACTGCTGTTGGATGGGTTTGAAATATAAAAGGAGCCAACCTTGCTGTTTTTATCAAGAAAAACGGCTGTTGGAGAGATGGTTACCTGGGCGGTAACAGATTGAGCAGCAAATGCAAGTATTAACGCAAAGAGCGACGCGTAACGTAAGATCAT
>REDT01000243.1 GCA_007693295.1 Balneolaceae bacterium | reverse complement strand
AAGCACGCAGCAGTTCACAGTTGACAGCAGGCAACTCCTGAATTAGGTTCTACCTTGTGTCCCGTGTCCCGTGTCCCGTGTCCCGTGCCCCCTGTGTACTGAACCTTGGGCCCTGAACCTTGGGCTCCCGATGGGTCGGGATGTCGCTATCGCGCCACCTGCGCCTTGAATAAAAAAAAGCCGCCCTCCGGCTAAGGAAGGCAGCTTTACGTGTGGGATCAAAAATTAACTATTCGTGTGTCAGTTCATGATCACTTGGTCTACAATATGCACCAGTCCATTGGTTGCAGGAATATCGCCTTCGGCAACTTCCACTTCAAGCGCAGGTTCTACATCAGTTGCAGGAACTTCGCCTTGAAACAGGTGACCAATTACGACATTTTGCATTCGCTCAGGATCTGCCTGAATATGCTCTAATTCATCACCCAGTGCTTCAAACGCTTCATCGGTAGGAGCTACGATAGTAAAGGGACCTTGCTGCGCTACAACGTTATCCAACTCAGTATCGGCTAACATCTGGGCAAAAATGGTGTGATCCTCACTGTCATTAATAACATCAACTACACTGCCGGATTGAGCTACTGAAAGATTAATTCCGGCAATTAACACTAGTGAAAATATAGCGGATAATATGGCGGAAAACTTCATTTGTTTATTCATAACATAAAATTAAATTTTCGATTTTTACTTCACTATATAATACAAGTATATCATACAATTTGTTCCTCTACTTTATAAAACACGATAATTTAATGAGTGTAAAACGACCGATTTTACATTATTTAAAGCGGCTGAATACTCTCAGGGCCTATAGAAGGCGTTTTTCATCTGTCTGTAAAACGTTGAAAGCCGGACGTGAGAAAACATGAATGGGCGCCATCTTCTCAAATCATGAGGCGTAAATAAAAAAACAGCCTCCTGAAACATGAAGGAGAAGCAGTTTATCCGTATATTATAAGTCTTTGGAAATTTCACAAAATCATAAAATGTCCAAGACAGATACCATTACAAAACCGGGGCAAATTGCCAGGGAAGCCGAAAAGCGCCGGACATTTGCCATTATTTCACATCCCGATGCGGGTAAGACTACCCTTACCGAGAAGCTACTGCTTTATGGCGGAGCGTTGCATGAGGCAGGTTCCATCAGGGCACGTAAGGCAACACGTCACGCGGCATCCGACTGGATGTCGATTGAACAGGAGCGTGGTATCTCTGTAACCTCATCGGTTCTCCGGTTTGAGAAAGATGGAATCAAATACAATCTGCTTGACACCCCGGGCCACAAAGATTTTTCTGAAGATACCCTGCGAACCCTTGTAGCGGCCGATAGCGGCCTGATGGTCATTGACGTTGCCAAAGGAGTTGAGGAGCAGACCGAAAAGCTCTTTGAGGTATGCAAACTTCGCCAGGTGCCGGTGATAACTTTTGTGAACAAGTGCGACCGTCCCGGTATGGACCCGCTTGAGGTATTGAGTAATATTGAAAGCCGTCTGGGTATAGAAGCCATTCCGGCAAGCTGGCCGGTCGGTTACGGGCAAAAATTCCAGGGAATCTACGACCTGATTGGCAAAGAGCTGCACCTCTATGAAAAGAGCGACCATGGAGCCAAAAAAGCGGAAACAAATGTATACACCCTGCAAGAAGGGCTTGAAAAAAGCTCACTCTCTGACGCAGAAAAGGAGCAGGTTGCAGAGGAGGTCATGCTCATTGAAGATATGTTTAATGAGATGGACAGTGATGCATTTAAAAAAGGGGCGGCTTCTCCTGTGTTTTTTGGATCAGCGCTGAATAATTTCGGCCTGGATGTATTTCTAAACTATTTTCGTAATTTGGCACCATCTCCACAGCCTTATGCCGATGAAGAAGGCAAAGATCGCACGCTTGATGAACCATTCAGCGGGTTCATTTTTAAGCTGCAGGCGAACATGAACCCTGATCATCGCGACTGTGCTGCATTTGTAAGGGTTACCTCCGGTGAGTTTAAGAGAGGTGCAGAAGTGATTCACGCCGGTACAGGCAAAAAAGTTCGCCTATCCACCCCGCATACCTTGATGGGTGATGAGCGTCATATCATGGAAGAGGCCTATCCGGGTGATATTGTATCCCTGTTTAATCCCGGTTTTTTCCGGATTGGTTCAACACTGCACGCTGAATCGCCGGTTGTCTTTAATGTAATTCCGCTCTTTACCCCGGAACATTTCATGAAAGTATCCACTAAAGATCCCTTCAAAAGGAAGCAGCTTCGTCAGGGTTTAAGGCAGCTGTCGGAAGAGGGGGTTGTTCATGTGTTTGAGGTTCCCAATGGCGTAGGAAATGAACTTTTGCTGGGCACGGTTGGCGCTCTGCAGTTTGAAGTGGTTCAGCATAGAATGTCCGCCGAGTATGGCGTCGAGTTACACATGCAGTCGGTAACCTATCATGCGGCAAGATGGCTTCCCAACAATAGTGACGATATCATCAAAAAACTGGAGAGCGCCTACTCAACGCACATCACCCGCGATATGGAAGAGAACCCGATTGTGCTCTTCGAGAGCGCCTATGCCCTGAGCCAGGCCGAGGAGAAAGTTGGAGCCGAAAACCTGTTCAAGTACAAGCAAGACTAGTCGTTAGTCTTGATGTGGGAAATCCCCGCATTGCGATCCCTTCGGGGCAAATTCCAATTAACAAATTCCAGACGTTGAGTTGTTGAGTTGTTAAATGTTAAACGTTTAACGTTGAACCTGTAACCTGTAACCGTGACTCAATTCAAATACCAGATCGCCCCATTCAGCACCGTCGCAAAACCCACCCATAGAATGTAAGGCACCATAAGCCAGCCGGCTACGCTGCTTTTTTGGTAGAACAGATATGTAGTGTAGACGATAGCGGCCAGCAGCACAATGATTTCAGCAAAAGCCCAGCCCGGTTCCTGAAAGTTAAAAAAGATTTGCGACCATAACCCGTTTAGCCCAAGCTGGATCAGAAATGCAACTAACGCGGGCATTGCGCCACTAAACCCATATTTTTTCCATACAAGCCAGGCGGCAACACCCATCATGGTGTAAAGGATTGTCCATACAGGGCCAAATAACCAGCCCGGAGGATTCCAATCCGGTTTATTTAATGCCTCGTACCATTCAGTAGAAGCCATACCGGGTGAAACCTGTGCTCCGGTCCAGGCGACCAAAAAGCAGAGTGCGACCCAAAAGAGAAGGCCTGCAATGCGGATAAAAGATTTTTTACGGTTTATTGAACTCATTATTTTACAGTTTACAAATTATTGACGACTTTAAACCCTCATTAAGAGAAATTCATTTCAGTAAACTACACTTTACGTATACTTAGGGCCACATGATTTAAGATTTCAGATAATTCATAAAATATGAGAAATAGTTACTCGCTCAATCTACGCAAATACAGGGCCCTTGCATCTCTGATATTGCTGTTCTTCATCGCTCCACTTCACGAAACAGCTTCGGCTCAATTTTTAAAGCTGGACAGTGATATACCTGTTATAGAAAGAGAGGATATGATTATCTATCCTGCGCCGGACATGGGCGATATTTGTTCTCTCGAGCCTGACCATACAGATGCTCACTATTTTATAAGGTCGGAGGATATGACCGCAAAGTGGATGATGGATGCGCGCAGCTCTAATTTTGAAATCGACTACGTGGACAGCTGTGGATCAGAAACATGGCCACAAGAAGCCAGAACCGCATTTGAATATGCACTCCAAATATGGGAATCACACCTTCAGTCAACTGTTCCGATCAGAATACGTGCGAACTGGGTGTCTCTGGAGTGCATTCCAGGACGTTGTACTCTTGGCAGTGCAGGCCCTACCAGGATTGTTCAATTAACAAGTGCGGAGCCAAATACATGGTACACGATTGCTCAGGCCAGTGCAATGACAGGCCAGAATATCGTGGATTCGATCGAGGATGAAGAGCATGACATCCGGATCAACATGAACTGTGATTTTAACAACTGGTATTTTGGAACGGATGCTAATACGCCCTCGGGCTTCATCGATTTTGTAACGGTTGTACTTCATGAAGTGGGCCACGGTATCGGTTTCATAGGAAGTATGAATGCAAATAATGATACGCAGTCAGGCGGGTATGGGCTTGGCCAAAATAACCTCCCAATTATATATGATCGATTTGCTGAAGATGGAAACGGTACGTCACTTTTGAATACGAACAGCTACCCCAATCCATCGAGCAATTTGTATCAGGCGCTAACCGGACAGCGAGGGGGAGTATTTTTTAACGGGCTGGATGCACTAAGTGTAAACTCTGGACAACGGGTACGGCTGTTTGCCCCGTCAGAATGGGATCCGGGTTCAAGCTATGCTCATTTAGATCAGGCTACGTACTCCAATACGGAGAATGCCTTAATGAGGCCTAGTGTGCAGAATGCATTTGCAATTCATACTCCGGGCCCAATTTTTTGTGGAATGTTGAGCGACTGG
>REDT01000042.1 GCA_007693295.1 Balneolaceae bacterium | reverse complement strand
TTTTGAACCCATAAAAAGCTCCAATCGGCCTGCCAACGGTTGATCTTGTAACCGCCTGGCCGTTTGCAAGAAAGCCCCCTATTAGTATTGAATCTACTCCACTGACTCCTCCAATGGATTGAACTTCATTATGAATAGTATTTCCAAGCACTGTTATTCCATAGTTCAGCTCTCCGGCATAATCATTCCAATTGATGGTGAATTCTATACCCCTGTTAAGAATGGAGGCCGCATTAAAGCGTACTCGCTGCCCCTGCCCGTTGCCAAGATGGCCCGGAGTAGAAAGTTCAACCAGGATATCGTCTGTTACACGATTGTAGAAATCTACTTCAGCGGTCAGGCGACGGTCAAACATTCCAAATTCAAGCCCGATATCAGTTTGTGTGGTAGTTTCCCACTTCAGATCGGGATTACCCGTTTTTCCATAGGTCGCTGCTGTAAATACTGCATCCGGATTGCCAAATACAGCCAGCAAGTTAGCGTCCACGCGTGAAAAACGGTCTAAATAGCTGATTTTTTCATTACCAATCATTCCCCAGCTTCCGCGAAGCTTCAAATTATCAATCAGGGTTACAGATTGCATAAATGATTCCTGGTCCAAATTCCAGCCAACCCCGATTGAGGGGAAGGTACTCCATCGATTTGCTTCTGAGAATTTTGATGAACCGTCGCGCCGGAGTGTAAGAGTTGCAACATACCTGTCATCATACGAATAGACTAATCGCCCTAAATACGACAACATATTGTAGTACTGGTTTGGATCAACACGATTTACTATCGACGATAACATATTGATATTATTAGCCTCGTCAATGATATATGATGGCTGAATATACCAGAAGTCATCCCCATCACGAATTACATTTCTGCCGGATAACTGAATGATCTCTGACCTGGTCTGCTGAATGGTAATCCCGGCTACGGCATTCACCTGGTGCCGGTCGAGGTCTTTGATATAATTAACCGTATTCTCCCATAGCAGATTGTAATTTGTACCCTCTCCCTTAAACAGATTGCTAAACTCATTGTTTTGTTGAGAAGCTGAGCCATCAGGGTTAAATACTGTGAATTGAGGAGTAAAACTTTTGCTTCGGTTCAATGCAGCATCGGCGCCAAAACTGCTTCTGATTAAAAAATCGTTGGCCACAATTATCTCTGTAAATATATTCCCGACTAACCGAATACCGCTGTTGAAGTTGTTTGAATTTTCCAGATCCGCAAGTGGATTTCCCACATTGAACACCACACCAAAACTGCCATCATCATAAAAAGGAGGCAGTAAGGGCTGTGCCCGATAGGCTGACCAGGTGACATTTGGAGCTACGCGCTGTTTATAGGGAGATATGGTGATGTTATTTCCAAGTCTGACATTATCATTGATTTTATAGTTATTGTTAACTTTGAGGCTGAAGCGCTCAAAGTTTGACCTGTCAATAATCCCGGTTTGCTGGAAATAACCCAGGCTAACATAATAATCGGATCGTTCTGTAGCACCGCTTATGGATATTTGATGATTCTGTATCGGAGCAATGTCAAATATCAGATCCTGCCAGTCAGTATTTGGAACAGCGTCCACATTATTGTAAGAACCGGCCCTAATTTCATTTGCAATAATTGCGAATTGGCGCCCATCTAATAAATCAATTCTCTTTTCTACTTGCTGAAACCCAGTCTCGGCTGAAATAGAAACCACAGTACCGTCTATTAGTCCCGCCCCGGTTTTTGTTTGAACCAGAATGACTCCGTTTGCTCCCCTTGATCCATAAATAGCTGTGGCAGATGCGTCCTTCAGAATTTCCATGGATTGAATATCTGCGGGATTCAGAAAGGAAATATCATCGATAATCACCCCATCAACTACATAGATGGGTGATGAGTTGTTAAATGTACCTATACCACGAATTCTAACTGCGGCGCTTGCTCCCGGAGCCCCGGAAGTGGTGGTAATTTGCACTCCACTAACTTTTCCCTGTAACGACTGTTCTGCATTCAAACTGGTTACTTTCCCAATCTCTTCCGCCGGTACACGGCTTACCGATCCGGTAACATCGCGTTTCCGCACAGCCCCGTAACCGATCACAACCAAGGCGTCAAGCATTCCAATATCTTGTTGTAGTTGTACAATTAACTCATCCCGACCGCTAACGTCTATTTCCTGGGTTGCATATCCTATATAGGAAAACACAAGTATCAGTTCACCGGGCTCTAAGCGGAATCTAAAATTCCCCTCCAAGTCGGTTACCGTTCCGCGAGTCTGACTATCTTTCACACGGATATTTACACCGGGCAATGTGTCGCCTGTTTGGGCATCAACAACCGTACCGAGAACCTCCTGTTGCGCCATGGCTTTCTGGCTGTTGAACAATCCTGCCATCATAAAAACGAATACCATCAGAATCGGCACTCTTGTCAATCTTCTGTTATTCATCCACCGGTAACAATCTTTCATGGATTTTTTCATGAATCTTTTCGTTTAAGTTATTTAACTGATTCTTCCATCCAACCACCTGTAAACCCTGCTTTTCCCAGTCCTTTTCGGATGTATTTATTCTCACGTAAAATGCTCCAAATCAGCCCCGTTTCGTAGTTTTCAAGTTGAATGAGTATAGGCCCCTGATCAATCCCGATATAGTCGGGGTTAAACCAGCCCTCTTCACTGTAGGTCATATTGAAGGAGTCTAAAAAGCCATACTCTGTATAGAGTTGATCTCCGAATTTCTCTTTCATGGTGTAGAGCGCCTTCAGTGTTTCTTCCGGGGCAAAAGGAATGGATCCACCGGCTGCGGTTGGCACAATCGTTCCGTCATCTTCTATGTATCCGTCGGCAGCGCCGCGGGCATGATACGTACTGAACTGTACCGTTCTGTTGCCAATAACCCTGGTTTCGTTGGCAGGTCCGTCACTGGCTGTTAATCCCCAAATATTTTCACTGTACCCTTCAAATCCACCGGGATTATCAATGCAGTAGGCCCGGTTTGCAAGCGTGGCCCGGCGGGAATTTTCAAAGTAGTCAATCCCCTTTTCTCGCATATATGCATCCTGGATATCACGAAAATCAATAAACATGTGGGAATACTGATGGCCAAAAAGAGGACCGAAGTTCACATGTTCAAACCCGTAGAAATCCGCCCAGTTATTGGTTGATGTCCAAACATCCCACGATCCCTCAGGCATGGAATAGACCGGTGCACCAAGTGCAAGAATCAGTAAAATCATGGATTCATCGTAACCTTCCCACTGAGCTCTGATAAAGCCGGATTCGGGATACCATCCCATAGACATGGTAGAATTTCCATCCATTGCCCAATCCCATTCAACCCGGTAATAAAGTGAGTCTGCTATTTCCCGGATTCTGGATTCAACACGGTTATCGGCGTCAAAATAACTTTGAGTTGTTAGCACGCCGGCCATAAGTAAGGCCGTATCAATAGTCGACAACTCGACCTGTTGATATCTTGTGCCGGTATCATAATTCAAAAAATGGTAATAAAAACCTCTGTAGCCGGCTACACCTTCGGCATTATCTCCCTGTGGTGAATTCCAGAGCCAATCGAGTACATTTAATACGCGCTCTGCACCTTTTTCTCTGGATATGTATTCATTTTCAATTCCAATAACATACGCAGGCAGCGCAAAACCGGTTGCAGCTATACTTGTGAAATTTTTGGTTGGATAACGATCATCCGTTTGCCAGGTAGTGGAATCCACAATCTCCCAAAAGTAGGTAAAGGTCCTCTCTTTGAGCTCGTCAGTAAATTGGACAGGTATACCATATACCGTTTTGGTCGTATCCGCAGCCGGGGTTAATTCTGTTAAATCGTATTTTTGAGAATTCTGACTGAATGAAATTGAGGAACCGGAGTTGTTAACAGGATAAGCTTCTGCGGCAGTTACTGTCATTGAAAAACATAAAGCAGCCAATGATATTTTTACATTTCTGACAGAATATTTGTACGTCTTCTTATTCATACACTTTGCCTGGTTTTACTGAAATCTCTGCTGTAATGATTTCAATCATATTTCGACAGTTTCAATATGATTTACTCAGCTACTGTTAGCAAATTTTCTGAACCCAATAAAAATACTACACTGCTAAAAAAGCGCTTTTTCAGACTACTACATCACTACATCAGTTTTGGTAAAATCGCCTTCTGAATCATTTAAAGAATAGCTGTGACTTATTTTATCTCTCCCTGATTTTTTTCTCTAGCATCAAAAGTATCATAGGGTATAATGATTATAAGCCGGATAACATCCCTTACACATAACCGGTAAAAGATTACATAGATTACTGATGGCTTATCTGACAACTACTATGTTACTATTCCCGAATCGCCTCAATCCTCTTCAGTGCAGGTGGGTGAGAGTAGTTCAGAAACACATAGAATGGGTGGGGAGTCAAATTGCTGAGGTTATCTTTCGAAAGTTTTTTCAGCACGTTTACCATCTCCTCAGGGT
>REDT01000043.1 GCA_007693295.1 Balneolaceae bacterium | reverse complement strand
GAGCAGTAGGTGCCGCGGTACCAGGGTATAGCACCCATCTTACGGTGTACATCTTGCTGCCGGAACTCGCTGAGAGAGGAGTGCCAGCGGCACGGCACGCGGCCTATTTCGAACTCTCTTCCACCCACCGTACGGCATGGCGCATCAGCTCGTTGGCCGTATCGAGATGAAGCTTATCCTTGATATTGGCCCGGTGGCTCTCTACGGTTTTAACCGAGATATGCAGTTTTTTGCCGATATCTTTGGTAGAAAGGCCTCTCCCGGTCAGTTCAAACACCTCCAGTTCACGGTCGCTCAGAAGATCCAGGGGGTTATCACTTTTTGCGGCATTTCCGGTAGCCAGTTTCATTAACAGCTTGTTGCCGATTTTGTCACTCAGATAAATTCCGCCATTCAGAATCTGGCGGACTGCAGAAACGAGAACTTCAACAGCTTCCAGTTTCATCAAATACCCTTTTGCACCGGCACGAAGGGCACGTTCGGCATAAAGCTCTTCGTCGTGACGTGATACAATTAAAATTTTCAGGTCAGGTTGCTGGTGCAACAGGTTCTTTACCAGCTCAATACCGTTCATTCCGGGCAGCGATATGTCGATTACTGCAGCATCCGGTTTTAATTTTAAAATTTCATTTAAGCCCACCTCAGCCGACTCTGCCTGGCCACAAACTTCAAAACCGACCTCCTTATCCAGTGTCATTGCAAGGCCCTTCCGCATTAACGGATGATCGTCAACAATATATATCTGTTTATTATTATTAGTGGTAGACATGGTGTTTAATCTTTGAGAGAATAGGTTGAGCCAACCGACAAAAGAGTAATTATAATTGCCGCTCCGCCGAGTTTACTGTTTTCAATTTCCAAATTAGCTCCCACCAAACGGGCTCTGAAACCCATTATACGAACTCCCAAACCTTCATGCTTATCCCAGTCATCGGGGAACCCGGTACCATTATCTTCAATCTTCAGTATCAGCCGTTCTTCATTGGCTTCAAGCGATATGTGAACCTCGGAAGCGTGCCCATGTTTTACTGCATTACTTGTAGCTTCCTGTGCAATCCGGTAAAGATGTATCAGGCTGGTTGAATCTTCGAATTTAATATTATTAGCTGAAATAAATTTACATTTAATATCGAGCAGCCGTTCTGCATTCTTGATCAATCTCTCAAGTGCGGCGTTTAATCCCTGATCATCAAATTCAACAGGGATGAGCCCGCGAGAGAGGCTTCTTGCAAACTCATCAGCTTCTTTTAAAAGCTTGGTAATCTCGTGAACCTCACCGGCCAGCGGATGCTCCTCTTCTTTGAGTGAATGGGCGATATTTTTGTTGATCAGGCTGATTCCGGTCAGCATCTGGCCAAGTCCATCATGAAGATCCTGGCCAATTCGATGACGTTCATGTTCACTGATTCGCAGAACCTCCTGCTCGAGACGCCGCTGTTCGGTGATATCCCGGATTAAACCTGTATAAAGTCGTTGATCGTTAACATTTACTTCACTTACGGCCAGGTACATTGGAAATGTGGAGCCATCTTTTCGTTTTCCCGTCACGTCGCGTCCGATACCAATAATTTTTCGTTTACCGGTTCGGTGATAGTTGCCCATGTAATCATCATGTTCGCGCCGATAGGGTTGCGGCATCAAAACCTTTACGTTTTTCCCGATTACCTCCGAGGCATTGAACTGGAACAGTTTTTCGGCCGCCCGGTTGAAGGTGCGTATGATTCCCTGTTCATTAATGGTAATAATCGCATCTACAGTGGTTCGAAGAATACTTCTTGCCCGTGCTTCACTCTCCCGTAATTTTTGCTCAATCAGAAATTGCCCTTCCTTATTGCGCGCCATTTTTTCAGCAAAAGCAAGGCGCACGTCCAGCCTCTGTTCGTCGAAGAGCGACTCTACAATATATTGATCCACTTCTGCATCCAATAGCCGGTAGAGATGGTCCATTTGGTTTTGTGAAATAACAGCGATAATGGTGTAGCGCTTTCCATGTTCTCTGGCTCTGATATTTCGGCAAAACTGAATGCCTTCTTCAGAAAAATCACTCAGGATGATTAATGTATAGTGATTTTGTTCAAGTTTCTCCAACTCATTTTGAAAAGGCTCTGCTATGGTAACCTGGTGCTGCCTTCGATGAAGAGCATTCTTCAAAATAGTAATAGCATCACTATTAAAACCTGCGATAAATGTATGCATAATTACACGGTGTGCTTAAGGCTTGAATCTGCCACAATCTAATAAAAAATAAGGTGATTGATTGGATGTATTAATTCAAGTTGATTAATAAACAGAGTTACTTTCTTACTCGAAATAACATAGAATTCAGGAATGTATCGGCCCGTGAGTTATTGCCCATAAATTACGTATGCGGTAACCGTGCAGTTCCATCTTTCCACTCAATTTCAACCGGCTCCTTTTCAGAGAGAGCCCTTCTGCTGCGTATCCATCTCCCATTCTGTAAAACCCTTGTAAAACCTCTATCAAGAGGAGCTTTGGGATTTAATTCACTTAGAGCGGATAGTTGCTTATTCAACTCTTCCCGCTTTGCATGTATTACTTTCTCGTACCGGTTCATCATGCGTTCTGTTAAATATTCGATCTGGTCTGTCTTTCGGTGTAAAGCAGCAAGGGGATTGAATTTTTCCAGCACAGAATTCAGTTCATTCAGCGAAGAACGCTTCTCCTGGAACAGCTGTGCGCATCGGTTATGAAGCCTATCTTTCAGGCTTTCAGCCCGGCCCTGCTGATACTTAATCTTCTCCTGTACAACCAGCAGCGCATGAGAGTGGGTAAGGTGGTAAACATAATCGCGGTATTGCTTCAGTTTCTGCTGCACTACAGAAGAGATCGCCTGTGTATAGTCTTCAATCTGGTAGCGCAGTTCGTTGATGTCGGGTGCAGCAATAATAACAGCCTGGGTTGGTGTGGCCGCCCGTGCATCAGCTACGAAGTCGGAGATGCTGAAGTCGACTTCATGGCCTACAGCACTGATTACCGGAATAGGACAGGCAAAAAGGGCTCTTGCCACAATCTCTTCGTTAAAAGGCCAAAGATCTTCGAGTGAACCGCCACCCCGGCCGATAATTAAAAGATCAGCGGGCTCTTTCTGATTTCCAAAGTGTTCTATGGCCTTTACCAGTTCACCCGCGGCATTCAGCCCCTGAACACTGGCGTGATAGAGATAAAGCGTTGCTGCCGGCCATCGCTGTTCGAAGGTGGAACGGATATCCTGAAAAGCTGCACCGGTAGATGATGTGATTACACCAATCTTTAACGGGAAAGGAGGAAGAGGTTTTTTGTGGGCATCATCAAAAAGCCCTTCAGCTTCCAGCTTTTTTTTCAGCTCCTCAAATTTCTGCTGCAGTTTACCCACGCCTGCCTGTTGCACAAGGCCTACAATCATCTGGTAGCGTCCATGCGGGGCGTACACCTGGACATCGCCGCCGAGCACAACCTGCTGCCCGTCTTGCAGCTTCAGGCCCAGACGCTGAGCTGTGTTGCGCCAGATCACGCAGGGCAGCTGTGCTTCGTCATCCTTTACCGTAAAGTAGTAGTGGCCGTTCCGGCTCTGGTTTACATTACTCAGTTCACCCTCAACCAGGATATCCCTGAAGTTATTCTCAAGCAGGTATTTAATCTTGTTGGTGAGGTCGGATACCGAGGGTACGTCGAATGCAAAGGGTATTTGATTTGCCATGGTCAGAAAATCACTTTTTTAGAGATTAAATGCCACTTTTGTTGCTCATAATCACAGCTCTTTCAGCCAAAAGACCATCTTTTTTGGAGACTCTTTCTCTTCATTGACATCTTTCCAGGTATAGGTGGTGGTGAGTTCAGGGTGTTTGGTGTAGCCGAATTTTTTCCAGATCGGATCGAGTGGCCGGTAGTTTACAGGTTTGAGAGGGTGTTTATTGGGGCGAACTACTGCGCAAAAAGTGATGATATCGAACCGGCCAAGTTTTTTGGCGTGATCTTCCCGTTCTTTAAAAAACCGGGAGTAGAAGCCTCTGCCGCGATACTCTTTTTTCAGAATCGATTCTCCGCAATAGAAGATATTATTCGGGTTATAGCCCTCTTCAATAAAGGGGTGCTTAAACTCTTCCGTTTCGTGATCCATGGGTAATCCGGTGGATACACCTACCGGTTTTTCTCCGTCAAAAACGATTACGGCCAGGCTATCGGATGATTCTGAATAGGTTTTCAGATAGTTCCGTTCATATTCCAGCGAACCATCATAGAGATAGGGGAATTCACGAAAAATCTCAATCCGCAAATAAGCCAACTCAGAAGTGAAAGCGGCGATATCACTGCCGGTGAGGATTTCAATATGGAGATTATTGCTCACGGGTAAGTTTCTAATGGTGTAGATTTCAAATTTAAATATAAGAAGATCTGCTAAATTGATGCGGAGGCTTTTTCAAGGCACAGGGCGCAAGGGACCTGACAGCACCTACCGGATCTGCCCCGTAG
>REDT01000046.1 GCA_007693295.1 Balneolaceae bacterium | reverse complement strand
TTGATCCGGCTTAAAGTGATTGAAAAAGTCCGGAATCACTTCCAATGGATAGCTTGAGTTGGCATTGATAAGAATACAGATTCCGACCCCGTCTTCAGGAGAAAAGGCGATCTCACTGCGGTATCCGTTTACGTATCCACCGTGGTATACGATCTTTTGTCCATGATTATCAAGCACTCTCCACCCCATTCCATAATGTGATTCGTTCACTCCAACCCAATGCCTGCTAAAGCGCCGGTTTTGGAGGTAGGCTAACGGATCATAGATGTAGTCAAGCGTCTCTTCAGAAATGACCTCAGGATTGTTACCCGTAAGCAGCAGCAGCCACTTCCCCATATCCGAGGCGGAAGCATTGATCCCGCCGGAAGAGACAGCATTGTAGTATTTTCTGGAAATTGGAACCGAAACGTATCCCCTTGCACGGGAATGGTACACGTGAGGCAAAGCCCTGTTTTCTGACTGCCTGATGCTCTCATAGCTCGTCGATGCATGATTCATCGCTAACGGCCCGAAAATCTTTTCATCCAGCAGCGTGTTGAAATTCGTATTGGTTTGGAATTCCAGCACTCTTTCTATCGCTGAAAAAGCCGCATTCTGATAGGCAAGCTGTTCGCCTTCTCTTGCAATCAAAGGAACTTGTTCAAATCGGGGGATAATGCGGTCGAGGGTAAGTCCGTCTTCCACCAAATTCGTATATGCGTGGCGGGGCAACCCTGAGGTATGAGACAATAGATGCCTGATCTGAACCCGGCCGGTTTGTTCCGGGTCATTCAGTCTGAACTCTTCTAAATAGCCCGATACGGGATGATCCCAACCTACCACCCCTTCTTCTGCCAGTACTCCCGTAAGCACCGAAGCAAAGCCCTTGGATACGCTTCCCAGCCTGAATACAGTATGTTCATTTACGGCTTCAGACTTCCCCTTCTCTTTTACACCAAATCCTTTTTGAAATACAACACGACCCTCTTTTACAATGACAACCGCCGCTCCGGGAATTTGTCTACCGTTAAGGCCTTCTTCAAAATCCATTTCAAATTGTTCCAGGTACGTGGCCAGAGAACTATCCATCACCCACTCTTCAGGTTCAGGGTTGGCCTCCAGGGTGGCATCAATAGGTTCCGGCTCGGGACCGGTAAAGGCCAGATATGATGCAATAATTACAACCGCTAAAAGAGATGCAGAGATGATACGAATCACAGGGTAGATATTTTTAGCATTAATTAAGAGTCTGTTCCGGGTATTGTTTATATCCATGCCAAGGATACTAAAAAACTGACTTTAAAAGTAATTTTGGGATTAATATTTATACCAGATAAAAATTTCTACCGTTGCATGTGTAGCACATTTAAGCTACATTATTTCAGGTTTAATCAAATCTATTTTTATGTCTAAGAAAACTGCAACAGTTCGAGCTCGAATAGAACCGGGGCTTAAGAAAGAGACGGAAAGAATCCTGGATCAGCTTGGACTGAACACAACAGAAGCAATTCGAATTTTCTTTAAACAGATAAAACTTCAGCGCGGACTTCCATTTGAGATGAAGATTCCTAATGAGACAACTCATCAAGCTATTATCGAGGCCAAAGAGCGTAAAGATGTAAAAGAATTTGAAGCCATAGAGGAGTTGTTTGAAGACCTGGATATCTGATGAAAAAGATTTCCCGTACAAACAGATTCAAGAAAGACGTCAAAAAGATGAAGAAGCGTGGAAAGTCATTTGACGTTTTCAAACAGGTTATTCAGCATCTGGCTCAGAATGAACCATTGGATGAAAAATTTCGGGATCACAAGTTAATTGGCAATTATGTGGGTACTCGTGAGTGTCATATAGAATCTGATTGGTTACTTATTTATGAAGATCATGATGAGGAGCTGATCTTGATTCGTACAGGCACCCATTCAGATTTATTTGGATAACAAGCAGAAAATCACATGGATCGTCAGCACAACCGCTAAAACGCTATAAATACGATCCATATCCGGTAAGCCCAAAAGAGAAAACCGTGATGAATTATGACTGATTTTTGTATACTTATTCCAGTTTATCATCAAAGTATACCAACTAAAAACCGGGGCTATGATTTACAGAAATCTCTCTGCTGTATTACTCCTTCTCTCTGTACTGCTGATCTCCTGCAGCATGGATCAGCCGGATGCTCATCCGTTCGAAGCCTACCTGGCTGAACCGCATCCTGCCTACAGCTATGAGCTTCACTCTACCATCGAAGGCGATTCCTACACGGCCTACGTGATCCGGATGGTTTCGCAGGAGTGGCTGTCGGAGGAACTTGTGAATGAACCGGAGTGGTGGCACTGGTTAACCATTGTCGTACCGGATCAAGTGGAGCATACTACCGGAATGCTTTGGATTGGCAGCGGAACCAACTATTCAGAAATGCCGGATTCGCCGCACCCTATTGTTCTGGAACCGGCTTTAGCTACCAACAGCGTCACTGCATTTCTGCACAATGTGCCTTTTCAGCCGATCCGTTTTCACGGCGACAGGCTCGAGCAGCGCTATGAAGACGACCTGATCGCCTATGGCTGGAGAAAATTTATGGAGGGTGGCGCAAAAGATGAGGACGCCTTCTGGCTGAGCCGGCTGCCGATGACCGCCGCGGCCGTCCGCGCCATGGACACGGTTACAGACTTTGCCCTTTCAAACCTCAGCCTCGAGGTGAATGAGTACATGGTATCGGGTGCATCAAAGCGCGGATGGACCGCCTGGACCACCGCGATTTTCGACGACCGTGTAGTTGCAGCTGCCCCGATGGTGATAGACCTGCTAAATATGCTTCCCTCCTTCGAACACCACTGGCAGGCGTATGGGGAGTGGTCGCCCGCCATCAGCGAATATGAGGATGAACGGATCATGGACTGGCAGCACTCCAAAGAGTACGAGCGGCTCAGACAGCTGGTTGACCCCTACTGCTATCTCGATCGTCTGGATATGCCAAAATACATCATCAATGCAGCCAGCGACGAGTTTTTCCTGCCCGACTCCTGGCAATTTTATTGGGATGACCTGCCGGGCGAAAAGCATCTCCGGTATGTGCCCAATACCGGGCACTCTCTCAGCGGCACGGACGTACCGGAAAGCCTGATCGCCTTTTACAGCCACATTCTGCACGATAATAAACTGCCCACATTTGACTGGGAGGCCTCAGAAAACGGATTTCGAATTCAGCTTGATCCCGACAATCTGCCCGACGACCTGCTGCTCTGGAGCGCGCACAACCAAAATGACCGCGATTTCAGGCTCTATGTGATAGATCGCATCTGGCTGGCTCAGGGCCTGGAAATACCGGATGATGGAGAGCTTTCTGTGGATATCAATGCTCCAAATAGCGGCTTTACAGCCTGGTTTGTGGAGGCAGTATACAATTCAGACTCCTCCGTCCCGCTAAAACAAACCACCGGGATAGTTGTAACACCGGATGAGTATCCGTTTGAACCGTTTCGATCTGAACAGCCAATGGGCACTCTTCCGGAAACAACAGAATGATTTCTGAATGATTTTACATCAAATGTGTTTTAACTAAAAAAGACTTAAATCAATTTCTATGAGAATTGTATCCCTGCTGCCAAGTACAACTGAAATTGTTAGTGCATTGGGTATGGAAAAATATCTGGTTGGCCGTTCACACGAGTGTGATTATCCCGCTTCGATAACATCCCTGCCGGTTCTTACCAAACCCAAATACATTACAAACGGAAAGAGCCGGGATATTGACAAACAGGTAAAATCACTGCTCGAGAAGGGGCTTTCAGTCTATGAAGTAGATGCTGAACTGCTGGCCGAGCTGAAACCCGATGTCATACTCACGCAGGACCACTGTGAAGTGTGTGCCGTTTCCCTTCCTGAGGTTGAAGCGGCTGTGCAAACCTGGACCGGCAACCAAAAAACGCATGTGGTTTCTGTCTCTCCAACAGACCTAAACGGAATCTATCAATCCATTCTCAAAATAGGTGAGGCATTGCAGAAGAAGTCAAATGCCCAAAGCCTGGTTGATGAGATGAAGGAGCGTCTTGAGATCATCCGAAGCACCGTTTCCGGGAAAGTGAGAAAAAAAGTTGTCTCGATAGAGTGGATTGATCCGCTGATGACCGCCGGAAACTGGATCCCCGAACTGGTTGAGATTGCAGGCGGAGACCATCTGCTTGCAGAGCCCGGCGAACACTCACCCTGGATCGATTGGAAAGACATACTGGAAGCCGATCCGGACCTGATTGTAATTATGCCGTGTGGCTACAGCTTCAAACAAACTGCAGAAGAAGTTCCACTATTAACCTCCAGAGATGAGTGGAGTGAACTCAAAGCGGTAAAAGAGAAGAACGTTTATCTGCTTGAAGGTAACCAGTACTTCAATCGTCCCGGGCCCCGGATCTTTGAATCCACCCGGATACTCGCCGAGATTTTACACCCCGATCACTTCAAACCAACCCTGAAAGAGACCGGATGGAAACGGCTTAC
>REDT01000226.1 GCA_007693295.1 Balneolaceae bacterium | reverse complement strand
GTCGATGATACCGTTTTCGAGTAAAATCGCGGCGGATGTATCATAACCATCGGAACTGCCTATTGATCGAAGAGACAGGTTAAAATCAAAATAGTAATCAAGATATGCCCGGCTCGATGGTAATTCGAGGTCAGAGTCAGGGTATTGTTCAAAATCAAATACCGATACTCTGATCAGCTGCTCGTTCTCAAGAACTTCAACTCTCGTCGCATTATTATAACTTCTGTGTCTCAAAATACTACGGGCCATAATTGTCGGAGGTATCAGTACATAGTCCATGTGTGATGCTATATCCTTACCCTCCAGTTTATACTCTTCCGTCAATGGAGAGTGACCGGCCAATTGATCAAAATCCAAAACGCCGAGAAATGCCGTGTTGAAAGCATTGTTAATACCACAAAAAATGATGTTTTCCGTGCCATCACCATTCAGATCGAAAACTGTAAAATCACGGATGTGCCCTGTATTAACAAAATGAGTAAATTCTTCTCCGGTTGAAGGATCTTTCAATGAAAGTATTCCCGGGAAAAAATTAATGTGATTAATCGACGCCAGCAATTGCTGTTGGCCGGTCCGGTTAAAATCTCCTACCCTCATTTTCATAGGGGAATATCGGTTGCTCGTTACAAAGGGTTTGTTCACAAAGTTCAAATCGTAACTTATTTCCCTGCTCCACTTTTTCTCTGATGAGTTAACATTCTTAGCGTGCAGATACCCTCTGCGGTCACCCGCTTCTCTTTCTTCCACCTCTGCCCAGAATATTTCATTTCTGCCATCTGAGGTGACATCAGCAAATGTTACATACTCTCTTGCATCCGGAAAATTTGCCCTGCTTACGGTTAAAGACCCTACCCAAAGCGTTTCTAGTACTGAGCCTGCCTGATTCTTTATCTGAAGTACTTCTCCGGTAAATGTATTCATGACGGGATTTTTATCTAATGGCCCATAGATTAATCGAAAGATTACAACTGCCATAATGCAAATGGCGATGATTCCAACCGTCTCAAATTTCTTTTTCCAGGCAAGCTTTACTGCATAGTTCAGTTTCGGGGGGTTAAAATGTTTTGTAAGCCTGCGGTCAAAAAAGAGTTCATTCAGATGTTCAATTCCGATAATTTTCAGTTCCCTGTCAGGGTATTTCTCATTCAGGATTAACATCTCTTCACGAAATCGATGTTCCTGTTCTTTTGGGACAATCAGATATGGGCACCAGGAAAAAAAGGCCGCTCTTGTTTTACGTGGAATGCCCGTTACATCAACCGATTGAAGTTTTCCTTCCCCATCTATATTGCCCGTTATACTCACCCATGAATAAACCTCAAAACGGTCTCTCAAATAGAGGTGATGCTGAATTCCTGTGTACCAAAGTGCTGCTGTTGCCGCAATAAATGAGTTACCATAGTGGTATGAACCGCTCATCTCATACTCAATATCCCCTTTAAAGTATTGAGTTACGCTTCGATTTGAGTGTTCCGCAAAAAGTTTTCTTACCGTTTTGGTGATATTCTCTTCATCCAGCGTGTAGGGCTGCTCCTCACCGTAGATTTGAAAACGGCGGACAATACGATCATTCTCCTCATCACTTTCACCGTGTATTCGCATTCTCATTTTTCTGAGCCGGCCGGTCTCTGATCTTTTTTTCTTAATAGTTTTAAAATCTTCAACTACCGGGATGAGCAATACTCCCCGCTCATGATCTGTCAGCTGTATCAAATGTTTTAGCAATTCCTCACATTCAGTTTGATTGCTTGCAGAAATATTCTGCTCCCCTCCAAGTAGTGTTTTCAATGACTGAATCACACTCTCAACAGAATGAAGAGCGTGGACTGCCGGATGGTTACTTTTTCTCTCTTTCTCCTGATCTGAACCGGCAAGCTCCACTCCGAGCCACTCTCTTAAAACGGCACTCTGTTTTTCATTCTCATTTAAACAAACATAAAGTATAAATAAGGCTCTGTATAAGCTTGACTTCACCTCATGAACATGTTCCATCCGCCTCCATTCAGGAACAGAAGCTGATACTTCTTTAAAAAGTGCAATCAGAGAATCAATCTCTTCGGGATCGATTCCACTATAGGTGAGCGGTGTGGAGTAACGCGGCAGGTATTCAGCCAGTTGAATCAGATAGCTTTCATAGACTTCATACCTGCTTTCAAGGTAGGTTATAAATTCACGGACCAGGGTAAACTTGTACCGGATGGATGAAGCATCTTCCAGCTCACGAAGCAACTCCTGAAAGGTTTTTTCTACGTGAATCGGATCCGGCATGCCCCTTATTTTAGTTATAGAAAAACAGTTTCACATCCATTCCCCTGAATAGACTTCCCGGCACAACTGCCCTTCCATTTTCAATCTTCCATAATGAAGAGCCCTTCTCCGTATTCAATACCATTTTAGCGGGCAATCCGGATTCCGATTCAGGATCGGTTTGAATCAAGACATCAGCTCCACTCCGGGTCACTTCTACTGTCTCCATACCACCATCTTTAATGGCTGCAATAAATCCGTCCCTGGATGAAGTCTTTTTGTTCAGGTTACAGGTCATCGCCGGCAAGTAAATTTCACAGCTATTCCAGCCCCTTATCTCTTCTGCAGTAAGTTTATCCTCCGGAATGCTGATTTTACCACCGGGCTTACTGATTGTAAAGCCCTGCCTGTCCATAAACTTGAACAGGATTATATCATCGTTTTTTACAAATTCCGATACCAGGTGAATGTTGAATTCAGAGTTTTTCTCCCTGTGGAGGATGCGCAACAATGACCTGAACTCTTCGGACTGAAACGTTTGAACGGTTTCTAATGAATCTTTTCTTTCTGTCGTTTTGGCTGCCAGAACAAACCGTTTACGCCTGTGCAGACCTTCGGATATGAATGGTACCATGGTTATACGATCCGGTTTATGTTGATACCCCTCCCCTTCCTTTTCCGGTGAATCCACATTTTCGTAAAAAGTTTTGAACCAATCAGCCAACAGCATCAGCTCTTCGCTGGCGGCCAATGCATTCTCAATCCAGGCCCTTTTTTCGCCGGTTAATGTCTCCGGAAATTTGACATATGTTTCAATGTCCTTATCAGATGGAAGCTTCAATAATCTATATATTTATTTTAAAGGCGGTTTCTCTACAATATAACTCCTTACAGAGTTCTGTTCCTGCCTAAAATCGCACCCACTCTTTTCTATAGTTTTCAATCAGGTCCTGCCGTATCAGTTTTACGATATATTCCAGTACCGGGCGATGATTTTCTCTGTATTGTTCATAATCAAGATCATTTACGTAACTCTTTAGCCGCTCGTACTGTGAACTGCTTTCCAGTTCCTCCTTGAAATCGTTTCTTACGATATCGGATGCTGCCCTGAAATAGAGATTTAAATACTCCTTTTTCAGCTTCCCTTTTTTGATATACCTGTCACCGACGGTTGTTTTAACTTTATCTACCGAGTCGTCCAAAAATATATCAAACTCCTTCTCAAAGAGGTTATTGACAGCTTTTGGATTCGTAAACGTGTTGAATTCATCATCCTGAAGCAGAACGTATGACTCCCGTATGATTGATGCGAGGCCAACAAGTGAAAATCTTTTCCGGTACTCATTCTGAGAATTGATAATATCAATCACCTCAATGATTACATCCGGAATCTGGTAGTTCTCCCTGAGTCTTGAACATAGCCTGATACTCATAAAATCGTAAGGCATCATCGGCCCGGATGGCTCTTCCACATCACCAACAATTAAATAACCATCTCTGTAGCAAACCCTGTTTTTGCATTCCTGATCTTTGACGGCCAGTTTTATATTTCTGATTATTTTCCTGAGAGAGGGATCTTTTTCTCCGTAAAAACGAAATATATTATCGTCCACTTTTGTGAAAACCAGTTTTCTTAACTCTATAAGAGAACTCTCTTCTGATAATTCGTCAAGTTTACAGGAGCGGAAGTAAGACTGAATGGCAACCAGATTGCCTTCTTCATCTTTTTGAAAAAGATCGGCTATAAAATCCCAGGCCAAATCCTCAATGTTCTCTTCCCGGAGAAAAAATGAATTTTTGGAAGCAGATTTCATGTTCAGATAGCTCAAGGCAATGTTGTAACTGGTCTTAATCAACCGGTTCACATCCCTTCTATCATATACAGATTCCACGCAGCGTAGTAACGTACCCCTAAAGCACATATTAATTGATCTCTAGTCCTATTCCCATTAGAAAAACCCTTTGTAAATAATTCAATCTGAAGAACATTAACAAATTATTACAAATATCTAATATTTAAACCAACCCTCGACTGACGAGTGGATCTACCCACATTCACGCCCAACCGCTGTGTACTCGTCTGTCGAGTTCTTCCGGGGGAAAGACTCTGGGCCTAACGAAGAAACTCTTCAGACGGCTGAAGATTCAGATGCCTTAGTGTAATCTTTACTAAAGCCTTCAGACGAGGGGCAACCCTCGACTGACGAGTGGATCTCCCCACATCCACGCTCAA
>REDT01000047.1 GCA_007693295.1 Balneolaceae bacterium | reverse complement strand
TTCAAAAATAAATTCCACAAGGGTTCTGTGATGACCTTTCAGGTACTCAATACAGATCTTTAAAATTTCCGCTCGCTCCTCATTGATCAGGTTCCAAATCTGGGGGGCATTCACAGAGGGCTCTTCCACAAGTACTTCCAGCTCTTCTAGATCAAAATCACGAATGTTCTTATAGTAGGCATGGCGCACTCCGGTAAGCATATAGGCCAGTAATCCACCCGGATTATTGAACCCGTCTCTTCTGATTTTTGGGATCAGGTACAAAAACATTTTCTGGACCGCATCCTCAGCATCTTCCGGAGTTGCGTTGAGATTGGCAATAAGATATTTTTTTAAGATAGGTATGGCTTCAGCGCACATTCTGTCGGCCGTTACATCATCGCCTTTCTGAATAGCTCTCACCAACTCAGAATAGTCCATAACCCTTTAGTTTTTGTTTATCTATAAGAAGAATATAAGAGATGAATTTTTTTACACAAACTGTTAAATACAATTTTTTTAATGTATCAGGTTTTTACTTCTCAGGCTGATAAACTGATCTCCGGCAATGATTACATGATCATCAATCGGGATACCCAGCAATTTACCGGCCTCTGAAATTCGTTTTGTAAGATTGATATCGGCTGCTGATTCGCGCGCATATCCGGAAGGGTGATTATGGGCCAGTATAATTGAGTTGGCCTGATTGATTACCGCCTGTCGCAAAACCTCTGCCACATCAACAATGGTTGATGTACTGCCGCCCGAGCTAATTTTCCTGCACCCGGTAAGTACTTTAGAGTTATTTAAAAAAGCAACGTAGAACTCTTCGTGCGGCAGATCGCGCAGGCGGGGACGAAAATACGCAGCAACGTCTTCGGGGCACTGAATAACCACCTGATCGCCCAGTGAGGCCATCTGAATTCTCTGGGAGAGTTCAAAAACAGCCTCCAGTGTAATCGCCTTTACACTGGCAATTCCGGGAATTACCCTCATTGACTGCCAGTTTTGCCGGGAAAGATTTCGAAGGCCGCTAAAGTGATTGAGAAGTGCGCGGGATGTGTCTACCACGTTCATCCCCTTAGTGCCGGTTCGAAGCAGAATAGCCAGCAGCTCAGCATCCGACAGGCTCTCAGCACCAAACCGCTGCATCTTTTCTCTTGGCTGTTCGTCGGGCTGCATCTCCTGCACGGTTCTCCCGTAATATTTTGCAACATCAAACTCTTTCATCGTTTATACCCTTTTATAGTATGAACAGGATTTTTAAAATCCCTTACAAAAAATTTGAATTTTTTTTTGAAGCCACCTCACCGCTTATCTACCCACGTAAAACCACAAAACAGAATCGGAGGGTGGTTCGCGAGGTTCTGCGACAAAAAGAACGCGGGATCAATCCCGCCCCCGACATGAAATCCATACTTTACCGGGGTACTTCCATGGGCCAAATGGCCTTTCCCGCTACCCCTCGGATAAATCACAGCGTTGATCCAAATCTTCACTCGGGGACGATTGACTTCGCATTTTTACCCCGAGTTTCACCCGGGGCTATTCATTTTCAACACCTTAGGTGTTGTTTTTACAGTCAGTTATGGTTGTGATAATAAACATAAAATCATTCCAGACCCAAGCGCTGAAAGCGCGAAATATCACAGCCCTGGGCACTGCTTCGCTTCCCTTTAATGCGAATTCAAGACCGGGCTGTTCTATCAATCGTAAAATCGGACTTCGGATATCGCAAATCGCATATCCTTCGATTTAGATGCCTTGGTCTGAATCGAATCTTTTAGGAGATTTCCTCCTGTACTTTTGCCTTGATGCCCCATCGGGATGCCTACGGCGCAAAAGTACCATGCCATAGGCATCCCAATGGGGAAAAATCAAGACTGTGAATTCCCGAAGCGTTCGTTTCGGCTACACAGAACGAATCCAAGGTCACGCCTTGTTGGTTTCCGGTCCATAGTCGGAAGCATACCCTGCGTGACTTAGGATTCGTAAAGCACTGCTCCGCCTCTCCGAACCGGAAATTCAAGGTCGTTTTCATCCTGCGCCCTGCACCTTGTACCTTGCAGTTTCCCCTCACCGCGAATTCAAGGCCCGGTTTCACCGTGCACCGTGAACCGTGAACCGTGTCCCTTGCACCCTGCACCTTGAAAGATAGAATCGCGGGATCAATTCTCTTCCCTGTACTCCAGGATATCTCCCGGCTGACAGTCGAGTGCTTCGCATATGGCCTCAAGGGTGGAGAACCGGATCGCCCTGGCCTTGCCTGTTTTCAAAATGGAGAGATTGGAGATCGTAAGATCTACCTTCTCGGAGAGTTCGGTGAGACTCATCTTCCGTTTGGCCAGCATTACGTCAAGATTTACGATGATTGCCATGGTTACACCGTCATTTTTTGCTCATTGTGCATGATTGCGGCTTGATTCACGATCTCAGCCACCACATAGCAGGTAAATCCGGCCATGAGCAGGGTGAAATCGAAAGAGGGCGCCATCAATGTGAGTTCAATGGTGCCGATGACAGACTCAAAATTCCACCGGCTGAGCCACTCATATCCATATTTCAGGGGCGCAGCAAAAAGCAGCAGCAGTGAAACTATTTTAAGATCTTTTCCATTTTCAGGCTCAAATACCCTGTCGAGCGCCATCGAATTAAGTGGTCGTTTCAAAACAGAGAGTGCGTAGAGGGTATATCCTAAAAGGCCAACCTGCATTAATCCAAGCAGAACAGTGGAAGCCGACAGCTCCTGAAAGCTGAAATAACTGACTCTTATGCCGGAAAACGATTGGAGCACAACAGTTCCGGGTTCAAAAAGCTCCCGAAGGTCTGTGATGTAGGAGCCGGCCCCAAGATAGACCGGAAATCCCAATGGAAATAAAGAATTCCCCGTTGCGAGTGCCGCAATAAACATCCCGCCGGTTATTACAGTAATCGCAAGCACAACCGCCCAGGCAAACTGTACGGTGAAACGGATTAGGGAGACTATGGACCAGCGGCCGGTGGCTTTCATATCGTCAACTCCTGTTCTTTTTGAAGTTTAACGCCATGATCGAAACACCATGCTATCGTAAGTAATAGAATACCAAATATGAAAAGAGCTGCTGATAACTCAGATCCTCCCGCGACTGCTGATGCTCTTGTAAATTCAAGATCAGCAAAAAGATCAGGGCGTAAAAACCTATGCCAAATCCACATTAAAATGGGAGCTAATAACACAAAAAAAGAAGTGACATATAAATAACGTACATTTTCTTTTGTGAAAAAGACCGGCTTTCTTAGTCCCGCCACAAATTTTCTCAAGTACCAGAAAAAAGCTGTTAAATAGAACAAGACAAGCATCATGAACAGTACATTTGATCGGGCAAGCTGTAAATACTCTTCCCTATCTAATGATATTGCAGGTGCTGCAAACCGTACCTGAGCCGTCCCGGCGGGCTCAGAGAGAATGACGTTTTTTTTATTTATTCCAAAAAAAGTTATTTCGCCCCCTCTAACCGTACCGCCATTCAAACTTTCGGGCATTGAAAACGAGTCAGCCGGGTACCGGGTTATTTTATTCGCGTACAGGTACAGCGAATCACTGAATGAAACTTCATACAAATCCCTGGTCGAAGCGAAATAGTATTTTTCTTCATCTATGCCCTTCTCTTTATCAATATTTCGTTCGAAAATAAAATTGTCTGATAAAAAGCTTTGTGAAAATCTAAATGATGATTTGGAAACACCTTCCAGGTCTCTATCAATATTGGACAGACCCGGAAATTTTATGTAATAGACAATTCCAAATGTGAAAGAGGTTACCAGAAAGGCCAAAAGGATATTGCAAATCCATACCAGGACAGAAACAGTAAGTGGTGATTTCATAGTATTTAGTATATTAATTTCTGATACCTAATTACGGCAATTTTTTATTGATAAACAATAAATTATTATTGCTTAAAGAAATTATCTTGATTTTTTTTATAATTGAGTCCAGACGGTCGGAAGAAGGGGTTATTGAATATCGAACAGATCCAAAATTGAAAATAGCTACGTTTAACAAATCAGGATCTGCCGGAAACTTTTTGGGTCAGTGCTCGGGAAGAGAGGGGGCGTTTTTTAAATTAAGCCGGCGTATGATGTAACGTGCTATGCACGTCTTGGAGGCAAGAAGTAAAGAGTATATTTACTCATCATCTTCGGCGGGCGGAGCAGAACGCTGCTCTACTGCGGAACCTGGTGCCCGCCGCCTTTCACCCAAAGGCTATGTCTTGTCGAGTGAAAGCCCGGGCTCTTCGGGCTGGAATCGCCCCGTAAGGGATGGCTATGCCAAGACATCTCCTAGTTATCGGCAGGAGCTTTGTAAGACATTGATCAAAACTAGTTCCCATTGCAGGGAGATCTCTCCACGCGTTCACTCCGTTCACTTGGTCGAGATGACAATCGCGCATTATAATAAGAAAACCGGCGTATCAAACGCCGTGATGTACAAAACTCCGAGCAACGCCGGTTCGGTACGAATTCATCG
>REDT01000233.1 GCA_007693295.1 Balneolaceae bacterium | reverse complement strand
AGGGTGAACAGTTCTACGATTCTACCCACTAAACCCGACGCTGATTCCGTAGGAATCCCGATGGGGCAGAAACCCGGAAAAAACACCGGGAATGCTGTCAGGTGGACTTAATTCTACAGTTCTACGCCGAAGGCATCCATACGGGACAGTTCCACGATTCCACAGTACAACAGTCAAACAGCTCATCGTTTCCACAAACAAGAATTGGAAGCAGAGGCGAGAAAAAGCTATCATATGTTATTATGAATCATTCTGAACACAAGAACATCTACCGGGTTCCTTTTAAGGTCCGCTCCTATGAAGTGGATCATCAGGAGACCTCCACGCTGTCATCAGTGTGTAACTATTTTCAGGAAGCTGCCGGACTGCACGCGCATCATCTCAACTTCGATATTGCACAACTCCGGGAGAACGGCAACACCTGGGTTCTATATAAGATGCACATCAGGCTCAACACGCTTCCAAAACGGTGGCAAACGATTGAGGTAATTACCTGGCCCTCTTCCGGCGACGGCCTCCGCGCATTCCGTGACTACGAGCTTCGCGATGGAGAAAACAACCTGCTCGGCTCGGGCATTAGCCAGTGGATGGTGCTTAATGTAAAAACCGGACGACCGGTGCGAATGCCAAAAGAGATCATGGAAATGGGACTTGAGAGCCCTCCACACGTAATTGAGCCCGACAAATCTCAAATCCCGGGGGGCAATTATGGTCACAGAGAGTTTATAACCACTGTGGGCGTCCATGACCTTGATATGAACAGCCATGTGAACAATGTGAAGTATATAGAATGGATCACCGGCTATCTGCCTGATGAGGATATTTCAGGCCGGAGTTGTAATGAGATTGAGATACAGTACGCTGCAGAAGCACTAAAGGGTGATCGTATCCACATGACTTACGAGAAGCAAGCTGACGGAGAGACGCTGAAATTTCGTCACTCACTGTTTAAAAATGAAGAGATTAAACCGATAGCAACTGCTTTTACGACTTGGGTTTAGTCTTTTTTTCTATAACTTTTGGATCGCTGGATCGATCAAACCTGTAGGATTCCGGATGTTCATTCATATCCTTAAATTCCTTAAACGTGTACAGAAGCCCCACCAGGAAAAGTATTACGACAATAATTCCCGAAGAGAACAGAAATGGAATACTCATAGCATACTCCTGTACTTAATGATTTTAAAATAGGCACCAAACCCAAGAATGGAGGGAACCCATATGCCTACGAAGAGGCCGGCATCCTGCTGCCCGCTAAACCACAATGATATAGAAAGCATCATGGATATGAGTGCAGCAGCGAGAATAAAATAATCGGATTTTTTTAGCATTAGTTCTTTATTACGTGTTGATATTACTTGCATCTTCTTTAAGAAACTTTCCCGCCTCAGCGTTCCGCAAGAGTTAAATCAATTTTCCCAATCGGGGGCAAAGGTTGGGTTTACAAGCCTTTTGTTCTTCTCAAGCCCATCAATGGTTTCAAAGTGCTCGTCACTCAGCTCAAAATCAAAAATATCGATATTATCACGCATGTGCTCGATCGACGAGGCTTTGGGAATGGCAATCACATTCTCCTGTTCAATAAGCCATCGCAATGAAACCTGCGCAGCTGTTTTGCCATATTCTGCGCCAATACTCTTAAGCAGCTCATTCTCCATCACTTTACCCTGGGCAAGCGGACTGTAGGCTGTGACAAGAAAGTCGTTATCGTACGAATATTCCAGCAGATCAAACTGCCCCATAAACGGATGAAATTCAACCTGATTGGTGAAAATCGGAATCCTGAGGTCTTCCACAACTTTTTTTGTCAGGCTCATCGGAAAGTTACTCACGCCTATCGAAAGCGCCTTGCCCTGATCCTTAAGCGTCATCATCGCCTCAAGCGTCTGTTCAAGCGGATATTGACCATTGGGCCAGTGGATGAGCAGAAGGTCGATATACGGAGTGCGAAGCGCCTTCAGGCTGTCCTCAGTGGTTTGCAGCACATTGTCGTGGTCGAGATTTGTGTGCCACAGTTTTGTGGTGACAAAAAAATCCTCCCTATCAACACCGGATGAGTAGATAGCATCACCTACCTCCTGTTCATTTTTATAGACCTGGGCTGTATCTATATGCCTATACCCAAGCCCAATAGCTTCTGATACCACTCTCTTGCACTCTTTTCCGTAGAGTCTATATGTACCCAGTCCTATTTCAGGTACATCTACTCCTTGAACTGATTTATACTGCATGAAAAGTCAACAACTTATTTTTAAATTTTTAATGAGATTTGTGAGGTTTGTATCGAGTGTTAAGTCAAGCATGAATTGTCGGAAGCAACCTGTCAGCCGCAGGTGCAGGTGTAGCTTTAGCGGTACACCTACCGGATCTGACAGCGTTGATTTTCGACGCTGACAGAAACCCGGTAAAGCATTGGGAATGCTGTCAGGTCTTTATCCGACAATTGAGTATTGACGTAACACTAGTAATGTAGTTATTCTCTACTTAATTAATGTAATTTTTCGCGTAAAAATTCGATTACCCGTTTCAAGCTGTACAATATAAATGCCGCTTGGCATATCCATGGCATTCCATACAACAGAGTGTTCACCTGCGCCCATCGGCTCATCCAGAAGCAGACCAACCTGCTGGCCCACAACATTGTAAACGCCAATTCTTACGTGCCTGTCTTCAGGCAGATAGAAAGCAATATTTGTGGCCGGATTAAACGGGTTTGGATAGTTCTGACGCAGCTCAACACTGCCCGGCCTTGTATCCGTTTCAGAAGCTTCAAGGGTGCTTTCATACGGCTTCATGGTTATGATGAAACGCTCGCTTTGTGCAGGGGTTACCGGCATAAAGGGCTCTGAAGCAACCTCAGCAGGGTTAACCGTTGCGCTGGTTGAGGATCTGAACCTGTAGCTTGTCTGTTCACGCATATCGATAACTGAACCCGTTACGCGATCTTCAAGGGATAAGATCCACTCCTCAGGGATATCGGCCATATCGCTCCAGTCGAGGATTCCCTGGATTGAGTTCTTGCTTGTCACAAAACCCACACCAACCCGGTAAACATCATCCAGTTCGTATGGCACATGAGTAAAACTGTTGGTCCTTAAAGAGCTAAGCGCATTCGACAGGTAGAGCATGGAAAGCTCATCAGCCGGCTCATCCGGAATAGCCAGCGGGAAGAATTTTTGAAGGTCAAACCGTTTTTGAGTGCGTGATCGCTGCGTATCAACAAATCCCAAAAGAGCTTCATCAACCACTGCTTCCCTCCTGTTCGACTGTTCTTCAATGAGGCGTATTTTGAGATATCTCTCGAGTGCCTGCGCGCCAGACACCCTGTGATCGGGCAGCACTTGTACAGGAGAGTCCGTTTCGCTGTTTACAATAATGGGCGTCCAGCTGTTGATTTCAAAATCTTCTTCGTGTTTTACCTGGAAAGCGCTCTTTTCGTGGTTCCAGATCATAACTACAGGCGAAACCGGCTCATCGAACTCATTTACCAGGCTGTTGATCCTGAATGGCTTTTCCGACGGGCCGGTTATAATGGATGTATGATCATTAAGCTGTACATGGCCGGGCTGCGAGCGGGCCTGAGGCGATTCATCGGCAAACAACAGGAGTTGGTCGCTGTTCTCTTTGACCATTAAAAAGGGTTCAAATGGATTGATGACGTCAGCGTTCATCAGAATACCGTTCAGGTTGGTGAACTCCAGCGAGGAGTGACGGTTCAGCCTGCCTGAAAGCAGACCGGGTGAGGTAACCAAATGCAGCCCATTTTCGGAATACTGTTTTGAATAGAGTTTTCTTGTGCCCCCGGCATGCCCCGGCGATCCGGTGATGTTTCTCGTAAGTTCTGTTGTTGAGGGAACAAGATGCTGAAGGCTGGTATAGCCATCAAACGAGTTCGACACCCTGTCGAGCTCAAGGGCAACCCCCGGTGATGAACTTTCATAGGTTGCCTTGGCAACTTCAACACCGTCGAACTGCAGTTCTATATAACCACCGGTTGATTCGGTAACCCTCTCTGGATAGATGTAATCCGATTCTAACCCGTTCAAAGCAGCGGTATTCCGGTTACTGAGCACCAGAAACTGATAGGGCTCGATTACCAAATCTGATTGAACCACAATCTCCCCCACCTGTGAAACCACAGACATACCCTTTAATGAAATGGATTCGGCGGTCGGGTTATAGATCTCAACATATTCGTACAAACCGGAGTCGAACTGAGAAGCGGGAAGAATTTCGGTAATCACCAGGCTTCCACGCACAGGTGGTGAAATGGTGCTCTCAATCGGGTTCAGCTCAATATGCTGTATGGCAAGGTTGGCGGCCGATCCGCTTCCGGAGGCGTCTCTGCTTACCCACTCAAAGTGGATGGTGTCGTTTTGGCGAAGATGCATATCGTTAATACGAGACTGAATGGAAAAAGTATTCCATTGATCATCGGTCTCTCTGAGATTTGATGAGGATATAACGCTGCCCGCTACCTCATTCCACTCATTACGGTTTACACGGTAACGCAAAACATAGGAGTAGTCCATATCGGACTGGGCTCTATAAACAAAATCAAAAGCAACGGTAACCCCTTCAAAGCTTACATCAGTTTGATTAAAAAAGCTTACAGCTGCAAAAGAGTTATCACCGGAATGGTCCGGTTTCAGCCCACGAACCGCAACTCCATCACTTTCTTCAACAAAATAGCGGAATTCAGAATCCGCTGTTTCATCCCATGGATTGGAGATCGCTGAGTAGCTCTCACCAAATACGGTTGGAATATCGTGAACAGAGATTTTGGCAGACTGCTCCTGGAACCGGCTGGTCTCTGTTGTGAAGGAGACTTCAAAATGGCGGGAGTCTGTTATCGCAATTTGTGCAACAGACATAGGAATAAAGCAACAAAAAAGGATTGCTGTCAGAAGTACACAGTTGCTAAATCTATTAAACAGTAGCTTTTTCCCCATAGGCGGACTTACAATTGATCCTTAGTTAGATTTAAGAAAAATCGCGTAATATTTGAACTTATCTTAGCCTATTCTAATGTAAAATTTTAATCCTTCAGTTCAACACCGATAACCGCTCTTTGCTTTTTCTTTTCACTTCGGGCAGGTCAGGATTGTTCAACTCAATAACTTCGGCGTATAACGAAACTGCGAGCTCCATGTTGCCGGCTTTTTCATGAATTTGAGCTTTTTTAAACTTAAATATGACGTTACCGGGAAACTTTTCCGTTAAAACTTCAGCATATTCAATAGCTTCTTCAAACATTTCCTCTTTATCATAAAGATACATAAGCATCATTTTTGCGTCGTTGCTTACGTAACTGTCGCTTTCGGCGGCTTTTTTCAGTTCGTCAAATCCCTGTTCAACATCCCCCCTGATGCCAACCATATTGGTAGCCCAACGCATTTCGCGAGGTATGCTTCCAACCATGTAGTAGAACATACCGCGGCCTATCCTGGCGTCGGGACGATCGGTACCTAACGAGAGCAGTTTTCGGGTATAATTGAACCCGGTAAGGCCGCTCTGTATGGCAATCCGGTAGTTGTTCTCGCCCGCAGCTACCAGGCTGCGGTATCCGTAAAGCCCGCTCAGCATCAATACCGTAGTTGTGTCGTTGGGAAATTTCTCAAGTTTGTCATGACTCAGCTTTACTGCGGGTTCTGATTTTTGAAGAAATGCATTGGCCAGATCTCCGGTCTGTTCGATAAAGAAATATTCCCAAAACGGCATCATCGACATAAAAAAATGAGGCAGAGGATCGCTGGGCGATTCCGTTTTCATCTTCTCGAAAATGGTGCCGGCCCTTTGCCAGTCGGTCATGTAAAAAGCTTCCACCCCTTCGTCGAGCAGCTTTTGGTACAACTCTTTCTTCTCTTTTTCTGTAGAAACTTCACTACCGCTGTATCCTGTATGAAGAACAACTTGGGTACTGAGCATAATAGACAGCAGTATTGAAATCATCATTTTTAAGCAATCAATTCATTTAGTTTATAACGTGAGTTTCCCCAAATGTTTTCGGGGTGCAAAAAAAAGCTCACGGGGAGATCACTCCTTAACGAGTATTCGGGGAAACTCATATTTATTTAACCCCGGTTCTCAAAAATGGTTTCATTCCACAACATCTTCTTCATCAAAATGGAGTGCGCCAAGTTTTCCTTCCGTATGAGCTACAGCTACTGCAACGGCTGCATCACCGGTTATATTGACTGCAGTTCGAAGCATATCCAGAATTCTGTCCACCCCAAGTATCAGGGCGATCCCCTCAACCGGTACCTGTATAGCTTGAAGCACAATCACCAGCATAATAATTCCCGCCCCCGGAACTCCGGCAGCGCCTATCGATGCAAGTGTAGCCGTTAGCACTATGGTTAACTGCTGCGCAATGGTCAGGTCCATCCCCAGGGCCTGTGCAATAAATACAGCTGCCACGGCTTGATAGAGGCTGGTTCCATCCATATTTATAGTGGCTCCAACCGGCAGAACAAAACTGGATACCTCCTCCTCAACACCCAGGTTTTTCTCCACCCTTTCCATCGTAACCGGAAGAGTAGCCACGCTGGAACTGGTGCTGAAACCAAGCAGGATAGCCGGCTGAATGGCCTTCAAAAAGTCTCTGAGCCTCATCTTACTGAAGATTTTAAAGAGGCTGAAATAGACGATGAATACATGCAAAAACAGGCCGATAACCACGGCGATAGTGTACCAGCCCAGCGCCTGCAACAGATTCACAGCCTGCCCCAGGTCGTCACCGGCAAGATCAATAATCACCACTGCCATCAGCGCGAATACACCATAGGGAGCCGTTTTCATGATGAGGTCTACGATCTTGATGATCACCTCATTCAGCGCATCGAACACATTAATCAAAGCCTCCCCTTTTTGAAGGGGAATTTTCACAATCCCTATTCCAAGCAATATTGCGATAAACACCACTTGAAGCATATTGGCATTATCGGATGCGGCTTCAAAGAAGTTCTCCGGCACAATATCCACGATAAAGGCCAACGGGCTTCTGTCAAGCACCTCCCTTGCCGCTTCGTCACGGTCGCCCACCGCATCGCTGTAACTCTCCATCAGGCTTACCCGGGTATCCAGAGGCAGGGTTTTGCCCGGCTGCATCACGTTAACCACGCTGAGCCCGATTATAATGGCAAGCGTGGTAGTAACCATATATATACCGATGGTCTTCCCACCCATCCTCGAAAGCTTGGTCATATCATTCAGACTCGATATCCCTACAACAAGCGAAGCGAGCACCAGCGGGATGGCAATCAGCTTAAGCATCGTTATAAAGATATCGCCAAACGGTCGGATGAAATCGCTGGTAAATTCTTGCAGGCCAACAGCACTTGACAGCAACCCCCAAATAAGCCCCAAAATTAGACCAATAATAATTTGCCAGTGCAGTTTTTTATACCATTTCATATAATAAATATTACTTTTGCAATTATGAATGCGATGAGCCCGCCAATTCCGGTAGAAATCCAGTTAACAAAATTGTTTTTAAAGTTGTGAACCGTGTTGATAAAATCTTCAGGTTTTACCTGTGAAATATCCGCTGTTTGCAGAGTGGCTCCCACGTAAGAGTCGGCAATGGAGCCTGCAAACCCCGCGATAAAGATAACCGCAAGCATAGCATCAGGATATTCAATAAGCAGGGGGAGTATAAAGAGAGAGATAGCCAAACTTCCAACAATCGCAGCTATCGTGCCCTTCAGGCTTACTCCTCCATCAGTTCCGGGCGTTACCTCTTTAAAATTCGTGATGAGCCTCGTTTTTCCGGGGTTTCTGCATCCGATTTCCGTGGCCCATGTATCGGCGGTTGCTGTTGCAATAACGGCAAACGCGGCAATGAAAAATGCATCTATGGATGTGATGAACCAGAGCAGGCATAACACGGCAACCCAGAACCCGTTGGCCCATACCTGGTATCCATCTCTTCTCTTTTTTAAATCGTGATGCAGATATTTTTCTTCGGGATTTTCCAAGCCCCCCATTCGGTTTCGCCGGGTTAGCAGGCTGCTGCTGGCAAAAAAGAAGATGAGCGCAAAGGCCATCCACCACCCGCCAAAACCAAGGGTTACCGTACCCAGAACAATCACAGATTTTGTTGCATCAAGGGTAATCCAGTTCCCTATAAAAGCGATATAGGCCGCTATGGTGGAGAGAAACAGCCCCGAAATAATCATAAAATGATCATCCGCTCTCCCCTCGAGTACAAAGAGAAAGATGACAAGCAGCCCAAATATATAGTTAATAATTCGGTCCAAACAGATTATGCCGAAGCTTTGGGGGATGGGTCTTCCAGTTTATGATCGCGTTTCAGAATAGCATAAATTACCGTTATATAACCAAGCAAAATCATTACCGGGGATATATATAGTGAAAAAAACCCGTAAACCTCATTTTCGAGTCTCATAATTGTAAAGCCGACTACAACCAGTAATACCCCAAGGCCCATCAGCTTATAGTTGAGGGGAGAAAAAAGCATCGGTTTGGTTTCCTTCTTTTTCCTTCGCTTTGCACGCATTGCTCTAATTTTTGAATTTTGGTTTACACTAAGGGTAATGAATCTTTAAGTTATTTAAATATCTTAAAATAGAAAAAACTTCGATTGCTCAGATATCCGAAAAAATTTATGAAAATCATCCTTGCTTCTGCAAGCCCGCGGCGCGCAACCCTTTTAAAGCAGTTAAACATCGATTTTGAGACAGATCCATCTACAGTTGATGAAATTGCAGACCCCGGCTTGTCACCTTCAAATCTTGTAGAGGCGCTTTCCGGGCTAAAAGGAAGAGATGTTGCTGAGCGCCACGAGAGCTCTTTGGTGATTGCGGCCGACACAATTGTTTGCTATCAAAACCAAATTCTGGGTAAACCGGCCGGTGAATCTGAAGCCCGATCGATGCTGACCATGCTAAGTGGCAACACCCACGATGTGTACAGCGGGGTATGGGTTGGCCTTACAAACAGCAACGGAAGTATTGAACACTCTTTTTCTTTCTCTGAAAGAACAAAAGTGACATTTTCATCGTTATCGGAGAGCGAAATCAATTTTTATATTGAAGGAGGCAGCCCAATGGATAAGGCAGGCGCTTATGGAATTCAGGATGATTTCGGCGCGCTGTTTGTTAATCGCATTGAGGGCGATTACTACAATGTAGTTGGATTTCCCCTGAATGCATTCTATAGAAATTTGCGGAACGAGTTTCCTCACATTCACAAAACCATATTTTTTGGAAAACATGTTTAAACGTCTTCCCTTTCTCATTTTGCTTTTTGGCTTTTTTCTGATCACTGATTACGGCTACTCGCAAACCGGCGACTTCCAGATTGCGAACCGCCTGATGCAGCAACAGAACTTCGAAGAGGCCAAACCCATCCTCAAAGAGCTCCATCAGAATAATCCCGGAGCGTATGTCTTTTTTGATCGCTACGTGGAGTGCCTGATCAGTCTCAACGAGCTGGATGAGGCCGAATCGGTTGTTCGCCGGCAGATAGACAACAATCGTTCGGTTACGCAATCTTCCATTAAATTGGCCGAAATTCTTCACATGCGCGGCAATCGCGACAAAGCGGGCGAAATCTGGAATGAGACTCTGGAGAGAAACAGCGAGAATATCCAGACTTACTACTCTGTTGCCTCTTCAATGAATAATCGCAGAGAGTATCAAAAGGCCGTTGAAGTGTATAAAACTGCTCGTGAACGCTTAAGCAATCCAACTATTTTCCTTACTGAGCTGGCAAATACCTATATGTTGGCAGGGTTATTTGAAGAGTCTGTAAATGAGTACTACCGGCTGGTAATTAATTCTCCCGAGCAGATGGGCATCGTACAGCAGCGGCTGCTTCGCATGCGAGACGATCAGCTCTTTGAAATTGCCGCATTTGAACTGGAAGACCTGCTGTTTGAACTGGATCATTCCCATGCCGCATACTCCCAGCTTTACCAGCTTCTGGCATGGCTGCTGCTTGAAACCGAAGAGTACCAAAGAGCGCTCAATTTTGCCCGTCACTACGAGAACCAGACCCAATACACCATCTACTCACTCTTCTCCCTGGGAAGTCAGCTCCAATCAGCCACGCAGTACGAGTATGCTGCCGAAGCTTTTCGCTACTATGTAGAGAATGATACCGGCTCCAACAGGATAAGGGCAATGGAGGAGCTGGCCAAAACATATCAGATGTGGTCGCAATATCTGCAACAGCATAATCTTGAAACCGACCGGCGCCACAGGCAGCTAAACGAGAAGGCTTATAACTATGGCTCCAAACTGCTGGAAGAAGCTCCGGGCTATCAAAACAGCAACCGGGTCTATTCGCTACTGATCGACCTCTCACTTGACCAGTTCAAGGATGTGGATAAAGCCGTAAGATGGCTCGATGAATTGAAAGCCTCTTCGGGTGATCAGGCCTATATCTACTACGCTGAGGGGCGTATTTCACTTTTTAACAGGAGCTATATCAATGCGAGGCAGCAGCTCACCAGAGCCGACCGGGCAACCGACAACTCCAATTTGTCGGAGAGATCCCGATACTACCTGAGCCTGACCGATTTTTTTGCCGGAGATTATGAGTTCGCCGAGATTCAGCTGCGATCTCTCGAAAGAAGGCACACCTCCTACTATGCGAACGACGCCATAAAGCTGAGAATGTGGATCAAAAACGGACAGCGTGCCGATACAACCGGATCTGTACTAAAGGCCATTGGCGAGGGGCTCTACTCCATTCACACAGGGAATTACGCAGATGCACTGCCTCTGTTTGAACCGATTTTGGCCAACGCAAACAACCCTTTTGCAGATGAGATCACCGTTGAGCTTGCAACCCTGCTTCCGGCTGATTATAACCGGTTAAACTATCTGCTTTTAGAGCGCCAGATTTCAGCCAAACCACACTCACCGCTTTTAGAGCGCATGATGTGGGATCGTGCTGTACTGGCCGAAGAGATCTATAATTCCGGCGGGTTGTCGATGATGGAGGAACCGCCCTATATGTTCTCCTTTTTCAAAACAGATGACACATCCGGCCGGCAGCTTACAAGTGAAGAGAAATTTTTCCGGAAAATAGATGCCGAAACAACCGACAGTGAGTTGCAGTCCGTTTCAGATTTTAACCGGCAATATATAAGCGACCTCTTTGAAGAGATTATACTTCAGTTCCCGGATGGCTTTTACGCACCCTACTCACGTGAAAAAATTCAAACCTTTGATTTAACCCCTCTGTAGAGTTATGAAAAAATTTATCCTGATCTTACTTGTACCATTTTTAGCCGGGTTCACTGCCCTGCAGGCACAAGATCGCGTATTGATTCCGATGGATGGATCTCAAACCAACCACCTGAAAGCCTATGGCGTAATCTTTAACCACTTGGTTGATGGGGAAACCGGACAGTGGCTGCTCAACTACAGGGGCGGGAGTTTTATGACCACAGCCAACAATGATATAATGAGAAAACTGCGGGTGCGTAATGTTCGATTTGAAGCACTTTCAGAATCTGAGGCGGTACGGATCATACAGGAAGTTGAACAACCCAATGTTAATATGGCGTCCATAAATCTGGAAGCGGCACCCTCAATTGCCGTTTATACGCCACCGGAGGCCCTCCCATGGGATGATGCTGTGCTCCTTGCGCTTGATTACGCCGAAATACCCTACGACCGCATATATGATGTAGAAGTACTTTCGGGCGAACTTGAGAATTACGATTGGCTGCACCTGCATCATGAAGATTTTACCGGGCAGTTTGGCAAGTTTTGGTCCATGTACAGAAACGCCCCGTGGTATATAAACCGCGTCCAAAAACTGGAGACAACGGCACGCGAACTAGGTTACGGCAGCGTGAGGGAACTGAAGCTTGACGTGGTTCATGAAGTGCGTGATTTCGTGGGAAATGGTGGATTTATGTTTGCCATGTGCTCAGCTACCGATACCTTTGATATCGCCCTTGCCGCTGACGGATTGAATATTGTACCCCCCGAAATAGATGGCACTCCCCTCGATTCAGATCTTAACAGCAGGCTAAACTTCGATAACACCTTTGCGTTTGAAAATTTTGAACTGATCACCGATCCCTACATCTACGAGCATGCCACAATCGATATCGAGGTTGATCTGAATCGAATCAGCGAAAGCCTCGACTATTTTACCCTGTTCGATTTTTCCGCCAAATGGGATCCCGTTCCCACGATGCTTACCCAAAACCACGTAAGCAGCATACGCGGCTTTTACGGGCAGGCTACGGCCTTCAAGCGAAATACGATAAAGAACAGCGTGGTTGTCCTGGCAGAGTCGCCCGGGCGCGACCAGGTGAAATACCTGCACGGCAATTACGGTGAGGGTACATTTACCTTCTACGGCGGACATGACCCTGAAGATTATACCCATCGGGTTGGTGATCCCCCGACTGATCTGAGCCTGCACACAAACAGCCCCGGTTACCGGCTCATCCTAAACAACATCCTCTTCCCCGCAGCCGAGAAGAAGAAGCGTCAGACCTGATCAGGCAATGGGAGATAGTCTCCCCTTGAGGGGAGCACGGCTTAAGCCGGGAGGGGTGTTGTGCATCCCCCTGCCCTTTCCTCCTATTTAAAACCATGTCATGCTGACGAAACCCGACAATGCTTTTCTGGCGGGATGAGGAAGTATCTCCTTTTTCTGTGTCAAAATTTAGTGCATTAAAATCGGTATTATTCCCCATGAAAATGAACGTTTAAAAAGAAGAAATGAAACCCTCCGATAAATTTGAAGACCTTGTGGAACTCATCTCCATCCTCAGGAAGGAGTGCCCATGGGACAAAAAGCAGACGCACGACTCAATAAAAGACAACCTGATCGAGGAGGCCTACGAAGCGGTTGAAGCGATAGAGAATAACGATTTTGATGAGCTGCGAAAAGAGCTGGGCGATCTGCTGCTGCATGTGGTTTTTCAGAGCAAAATGGCTTCAGAAACCAACACGTTTACCATCCGGGATGTGATCTACTCGATTTCAGAAAAATTGATCCGGCGTCATCCACATGTGTTTTCAGACACGGTTGCCAATGAAGAGAATGAAGTAGCTGCCAATTGGGAAGCGATTAAGCTAACCGAGGGCAAGGAGTCGATTCTGGATGGGGTGCCAAAGCACCTTCCGGGTTTGATAAGGGCACAGCGCATGCAGGAAAAAGCCGCAAATGTCGGCTTCGACTGGGCGCAGTGGGAACTGGCCTGGGTGAAACTGAATGAAGAGATTGAAGAGTGGCGCGAAGCGGTTAAAGAGCAGTCTGTTACAGAACAGAAAGAGGAGTTTGGCGATCTGTTGTTCAGCCTGGTAAATGTAGGCCGCCTGCTAGGCCTGCACGCAGAAGAGTCGATTCGAAAGGCCAACGAAAAGTTTGAGTACAGGTTTAAACACATTGAAAAAAGGCTTAAGGAGCAGGGCAAATCCATTGTAGACTCCCCTCTCGAAGAGATGGATGAACTCTGGAATGAAGCGAAGAAATTTCCAGGATGATTGGCTTACCTTTTATTACATTTCGGGATGCGAAACCACTTCTAAAATCGCTCCTTTTTTTGTATTTTGTAATTCTGAAAAAGAAATTTTCTGCGTTGTTAAGATAAAGACGCTTGCTGAATTAAAGAGTTGAATTTCCACTCGCACTTCTATCCCGGCAGCGATCACCTTATGAAAGAGGTAGTATCCGTAAAGGCGCAGCACACACAATTAAAACCAAACAGCAAAGACGAAATGGCGCAGCACAATCTGGAACAAATTGATACCAGCCAATACCCGCATATTAATAAAGGATTAGATGGTATTGTCGCATTCTCTACAACGAAAAGCTTTATCGACGGTCAAAAAGGTGAGCTTATATACGCCGGCTACAACATAGATACGTTAGCTGAGAAAGCAACTTTTGAAGAGGTCTGCTTCCTGCTATGGCACGACCGCCTGCCTGACAAAAGTGAGCTCGAGGAGTTAAAGAAGCAGCTTATTTCAGAGAGAGATCTGCCCGAACCCGTTTTGGAGTATCTAAGAAATACCAACAAAAGTGCCGAACCGATGTCGGTATTAAGATCTGCCGTATCCATGCTGGCCGATTTTCAGGATCAAGAGTCCGGCAATAGTGAAGCCGACAACCTGAAACACGCCATCTCCATGACGGCTCAGATGCCCGTCATCGTTGCAGCCTTCGACCGTGTCAGAAACGGGAAAGAGATCGTATCACCTCTCAAAGAGGGAAGCACGGCGTTCAACTTTCTCTACATGCTGAATGGCGAAAAGCCGGGTGAGGCTGCCGAAAAAGTGATGGACCTCTGCCTGATTCTGCACGCAGAACACGGCATGAATGCCTCAACCTTTACGGCACGCACAATTTGTGCTACCGAATCAGATATGTTTTCAGCCGTTACAGGTGCCATTGGCGCATTGAAAGGACCGCTTCACGGCGGGGCCAATACAGCTGTAATGAATACGCTTCTCGAACTGGACAAGCAGAGTAACGGCGCCGATCCGGTGGCTTTTACAAAGGATAAACTTGCCAAAAAAGAGAAGATTATGGGTTTTGGACACAGGGTTTACAAAACCTTTGACCCACGGGCATATCACCTCCAAAAAATGTCGAAAGAGCTCTCTGAAGAGACCGGTCATGAGGAGTTATACCACTGGTCGGAAGCTATGCTTAAGACCATGAAAGAGGAGAAAAATATTGATCCCAATGTAGATTTCTTTTCAGCAACCGTTTACTATTCAATTGGAATTCAGCCCGATCTCTATACCTGCATCTTTAGCATGAGCCGTGTATCAGGATGGTCGGCTCACTATATGGAACAGGCGGCCAATAACCGGCTCATTCGTCCGCGGGCTCACTATATTGGAGAGAAAAACCTGGAGTGGGTGCCGGTCGAGAACCGATAGATCACGTTCAATCTGAGAAATTATTCAAAAAAAGCCCTTTATGGAAACATGAAGGGCTTTTTTTATGGAGTAGGTATTTAATGTGAGTTTGGGTTATGAGTTAATTAAGGAGTGTCCCATCCAAAGCGCTGAAGGCGCGTAATAATACAGCCCGTGGCAACGCCACGGGTTCGGTGGTCATCCGCCCAGAACCTCCGCATGAATTCATGCAAAACCACAAAACAGATCCGGAGGTTGGTTCACGTGATTTTTGGGCGTAGAATAGAGGGATCAATCCCGTACCCGACATTCAATCCATCTTTTGCCGGGGCACTTTCAGGCACCAAATGGTCTATCTCGCTACCCCTCGGTAATACCTGAGCGAAGTGAAGACGCTCAGACCGGTTGGTGCTGTCAGGTCCCTTGAGCCCTGCACCTTGCGCCTTGTCCTACCGTTTCTCCTCGGTATTCTTCTCGCGGCTCCAGTGGCGCATGATGGAGATACTGAATCCGGCCATCAACAGAAATGTACCCAGCCATACTACTGAGACAAACGGTTTCTTTTCGGCCACAATCAAAATCCAGTCCTCCTCGTAATTCAGATCGAGTCCGTCTATTGTGAGCTCAATAGAGTCTGTTTCGGGATGGATACGGCTAAAGCTTATACTCATCCCCCAATTCTCTATCATAAGAGGCGGAGAGTAGGTATAACTCTGTTCATTTTCGGTATAAACAGCAAACAGTGGCTCTACCTCATAGGCATTTCCTGAAGCTGCATGCGCAACGCGAATCAATGACCGAATCCCAATCTGCGTGTTTTCAGGCAAATGCTCAGGTTGAGCAGGTACAAAACTCTGGAATGTAAACGTGAAGGGGCCGGCTTCAATGGTCTCGCCCTGTTGAATCTCTATAGTCTGAATCTCCTCCTCCTCATCTGCAACAGGTACCAGGGAACGCGATCGTTTCTCTCTCTCCAGCTCCTGGTTTTTACGCTCTACATACCTGCTTCCGGCCACGTATAGATAGATATCACTGAACCAGCCGGTTCGTACGTGCGGATCAACCGACCAGTCGATATTGTCCATGCTTGATGTGGTAAGCATGGGATAAACTTCCGGATCCATATAGAATGTCCGGCTTCCATCAATCGGCTCAAATTTGATACGGTATGTTTGCTGACCGGGCCTTGGCGAATCTGCCACTTCATACCCCTCATAGGTCACCATATATTTATTATTAATCAGCTTAGGCTTGTTGATATCGAGCTGAAACATCTCAATCGGTTGTGTAATTGGAAAACCTTCCTCATCATAAACCTCTCCGGCAACTACTCTTGCATTGTATGAAGATGTCCGCTGATCAAGCAGAGGCTCTGTGTAAACACTGGATGCGATGACCCCAAGCAAGAGCGCTCCAAAACCGACGTGTGTTAATGAACCGCCAGTCAGTTTAGGATTCTTCCTGATCAGGCTGAACAAGACAGATGCATTACCCATCACCGTAAACCAAGCGGCAAAAATGAACAGCATATAGTAGACATTGCGAACCTCGCCCAAAATAATAGAGAGTACGGCTGCAATAGAGGTTAACAGAAGCGGGGTGACCAGTTTACCGGCCAGTGATTCCCAGCTATGTTTTTGCCAGAAAAGATGCTGACCAATCACGGTTGCAATGGCCATAATGATGGCTATCGGCATGCTCCAGTCGTTGTAGAACTGAATTTCGGGGGGAGTTGGATTCTCTACAAAAAGCCGTCCAATAATTGGCGAACTGGTACCGAATATGATCACAACACCCAGAATAAACAGGAGCATTGAACCGGTAAAGGTCATGAACTCTTTACTCAGAAATTTAGACTCTTTTTCAGGGCTGGGAAGTTCGCGATACCGGTACAAATAAAAACCAATACCCATCAGCGCCATTACTGAGATAAACATCAGGAGCTGACCATAAAGGCCCAGGTCCACAAAACTGTGCACCGATTGATCGGCAAGCACACCCGATCGTGTTAAAAAGGTTTGATAGACTATTGAGACATAAGCCAGAATTGCGAAAAAGAGCGAGGCTTTATGAGCCCGGGAACTCTTTCGCTGAATAATCATGGCATGAATACCGGCTGTACCGATCAGCCAGGGCACAAGCGAAGCATTTTCAACGGGATCCCATGCCCAGTATCCGCCAAATGATAAAGTTTCATAGGCCCAGTAACCGCCAAGAAAAATGGCTGTTAAAAGAGACAGGTTTGCAGCCAGCGTCCAGGGCAGCGCGGGACGTATCCATTCGTGATAGGTTTTGGTCCAAAGCGATGCTATCGCAAAAGCAAAGGGAACCGTCATCATCGCGAAACCGACAAAAATGATGGGCGGATGAATCATCATCCATGGACTCTTCAAAAGATCATTCAATCCGGAACCATCAGCCGGAACAAAATCGGGATTGGCCTGAATAAATGGAGCATTAGGCATCTCTTGGGCTATGGTTCTGAAAGGGGTTGCTCCGATCTGGGTAAAATTCAAATCCCATCCAACAACCATCGACAGCAGAAAGAACTGCGTGAGCGTCATCACAAACATCACAGGGCCTTTATAGGGCTTGCGTGTCCACTTGATTAGCCCTAATCCGACTACAAACGAGCAGAGTATCCACAGCATAAAGCTTCCCTCCTGTCCGCCATAAAATGCGGAAAAGAGGTATTGAGTCTCCAGGTCAAGACTGGTGTAGTTCCAGACATAGTAGTACTGAAACTGGTGCGTCATAATCAGCCAGATGAGCGCAACGGATGAGATGAGCAGGAAAGTGCCCTTGGCATACCACAGATAGTGGGAGATTTTCTCGATTTTAATATCATCCTTTACAACCGAAATCGCATAGGATATCATAGCTGCGATCGAAGCGATAAAAGCGCCACTGAGAAATAGCTGACCTAACGTTGAAACCATAATGAGTTCAGCTCTCCTGCGCGTTCACAAGTTCACTGCCGTCATTATACTTTGATGGGCACTTCATCAACATGTCGTTTGCATGGAAAACATTGTTTCTCAATTCACCTACGACAACAAGCTGGGTGGCCTGTTCAAAGTTATTGGGTTTTGGCCGTGGATATACCACTCTTCGAACATTGCCGTCCTGATCTTTCATGTGGAACGAAAACTGCATGGTTTCCCTGGAGAACCCATAATCCTGCGTGTTATCCCATGTTCCAATAACATGGGAATTTGCACGATCTGCAGCCTGTTCAAAATTCACATACGAACTGATACTGTTTCCAAAATTATACATCAGCAGTGATGTAAAAAGAACGATAGATACGATTCCGATAATCAACTTGGGTTTCATTGGGTAAGTTGGTTTAAGCTTCTTCGGTTGATTGATTTTCTTTAAGTGTCTCTTCGAGACGGGCAACTTTACGGTCTACACGGATCATAAAAAACAGAAGTACGAACCAGATAATCAAGCTAACCCCCAGTACAACATAAATCAAGTCGTTAGAGGCCATAAATTGTATAAAAGCGGAGGCCTGTTCAGCGCCTTCAACACCATCCCATCGATCCGCATACAGGGTATCAACGGCGGATCTTGTGGGTTCTTGTGTAAATTTATTCGACATAGTTAAGACTCACTGATAAACTTCACTTTTTTGTATCGATTCACGATATCCATCATCCAGACGGCCAGTCCAATAAACCCGATCACCGCCGGGTAAAAGATTAATCTCAACTCCGGTGCAGTCATATCGCTGAATGCCGGGTTTCCATCTGCACCCGGATGAAGGCTCGGCAGCTGGCGGGGTATAATATATAGCAAAAACGGTATGGTAGTTATTCCAAAAATATTGTAAACAGCCGAGATTTTCGCTCTTTTTTCCGCATCATTAAACGCAGACCTCAAAATGAAATAAGCAACAAAAATAAGCATTGCCAGCGCAGAAAGGTTCATTCTGGGTTCAGCAAATGTCCACCAGGTCCCCCAGGTAAACCGTGCCCAGAGCGAGCCTGTAAGTAATCCACAAATGCCGAAAACCAAACCTATTGCTGTTGCAGTTTCCGCTTTTCTGTCCCATTTTATCTCTTCATCGTTGAGATACCTTACGCTGTAATAGAACGCCATCGTAAAAGCTACCATCATGGTAAACCACATGGGTACATGAAGAAAGAGATTGCGGGCCGTTTGTTCTAAAATGGCAATCTCAGGAATTTTAATTGAAAAGCCGGCTATAATGACAACTGTCATCCATACGGCTACTATATATTTCCAGGGTTTCAAGAGCGTCCGAAACGGTTATAGAGTAAAAATTGCTTAGTTTTAAAGATACGTAAAATGAATGAGATTTATATGAACGCGTTGTGAAGTTCTGCACGATTCTCAGACTATTAACTCTAAGAAAATATTGAAACTTTTAAAACAAGATGAGTAGTGAAAAAGAGATTTTACTGAAGCCATCGCACAAATCGATGTTCTGGTGGTACCTTTTGGGGGTGTTATTGATTCCGGTTATTGGACTCGGTTTAATCATCATTTACAGAACATTCACCGCTCTGAAAGCGGTAGAGTATACGATTACCGACAGGTCTATTCGAATAAAAGATTCAAAGTATTCGGAGAAGATTGACCTGCAAAATATCACCAGGGTTGAATTCAACCAGAGATGGATCGATCGGATGTTTGGAATTGGCGACCTGACTCTCTTTACAGAGAACCGCTCTGTAAAGATGCTGGGGCAGGAAAATCCGGGTCATCTTGCCGATATGATTTCACATGCAGCTGAGGCAGAACGCCAGCGAATCTTCGCCCTTAGGAAAAAACCGAAACCGGAGCCCGCACCCGACCCGGGAACACTTGACAAGCTGGACTACCTTACCGGGCTTTGGCAGCAGGGCCTGCTCTCGGAAGAGGATTACCAAAAAGAGAGGAAACACTTTGAGTGAAGCTGAATTTATTACAGCTACATCATTAAAGTAATTTCGAGGTAATACTACTTAACCAAAAGTCTGCCTGCGATTTAAGTGGTTTATCATAAGTGTGCCTGAATGCCGTCAGGCATCGCCGATATGATAACCATTGGCACCGGGTACCTTGAAGGTTTTCACCTTGCGCCATGCGCCTTGTACCCTGCGCCTTGAAAAAAATCGGACGTTGATTCAGGGATTTCGGGACATTGCCAAAAATCGTGGAATGAATCCCGCGCCCGAGATGCAATCCA
>REDT01000070.1 GCA_007693295.1 Balneolaceae bacterium | reverse complement strand
TCACAATTCAGACATTATGAATTTTCAAATGGAACAAATGAGTTTATCTTCCACAAAAGATTAACTCCATATCCATGTCCTAAAACAATTACCATCCGACCTTTATCAAAAACGTTGTACCGCGAAGCACTGCTTTGCAACACCAACGCTCAGAATTTTTTAATACACAAGAGCAAACAACCAAACGGTGCACTCCCGATGGGTTGGGGTGTCGCTACACCACTTTCACCTTGCACCTTGAACCCTGAATGATGCCTAAAAACCAGCCCGTCGTGGCCCTCCTAACCGACCATCGTTTCACAGCTTCAGAAGCCCCGCAAGGGCACTGGTATCTGGCCAACATGCTGAAAGATGATGCGCTTCTGCAGAAGGCTCTGGCCGCCAGGGGAATCGATTCTGTACGGCTTGACTGGGCCGATAAAACCATTGATTGGCGGATGTTCGACTGCGCCGTTTTCCGAACCACATGGGATTATTTTGAACGGTTTGAGGAGTTTACCGCATGGCTGACGCAAGCTGAAAAGCAGACGCGAATAATAAATGATCCTTCTCTGGTGTGGTGGAACATGGACAAACACTATCTGCGCGATCTTCAGCAGAAAGGGATCCCCGTGGTGCCATCAACGTTTATTGAAAAGGGGAGTGCATACAGCCTTCGGGAGATGCTGGAAAAGAGCGGTTGGAGCGAAGCGGTGATCAAGCCGTGCGTTTCGGGTGCCGCGCGGCACACCTACCGGGTAAACACCGGCAATGCCGGTGAGGTTCAAAAAACCATTGAGCCGCTGCTCGGGCAGGAGGCCTTCCTGTTGCAACCATTTATGGACGAAGTGGTGCGCACAGGGGAGGACACCCTGATGGTGATTGATGGAAGGTTTACCCACGCCGTGAGAAAAAAAGCCAAACCGGGTGATTTCCGGGTTCAGGATGACCATGGAGGAACGGTTCATGATTATGCGCCGTCAGAGGAGCAGATCCGGCTGGCTGAACAGGCGATGGCCGCGTGCAGCCCGGAACCGCTTTACGGTCGCGTGGACATGGTGCGCAACAGCCGGGGGAGCTGGCAGATAATGGAGCTGGAGCTGATTGAGCCGGAACTGTGGCTTCGGTATCATCCGCCTGCAGCAGAAGCGTTTGCTGAGGTTTTGGAGAGGGAACTTCGACTGGCCTGATAACCGATCGCTTCAGTTAGAAACTCTGCTTGAATGCCTGATTTAATTTTGCCAGCGTTTGACTACCGGAAAGTCACCAAAGAAATAATGGTGTGCCAAATTGATGGAACATCTTCATGCTGTGCCCCTATACAGCTTATGTAACCCCTTAATAAGGCAAAAGGATAGAGAAACTATGATTCAGCGAATATTAGTAATAATGACATTAATTTTAGGTACGGCTGTCTTTACAGCCAGTGCACAATCTGCAGCAGAACGCGCAGGAATCTCCGATACATTCGGGTTTGGACCGCGACTCGGATACTACAAAGCCCAGGATGCTGAGCAGGGGAATTTCTATTACGGTATTCAGGCTAGGTTCAGGCCCGGTGCTATCGTTGGAATAGAGGCAGCCGTAGAGTACAGGGCCGGACAGGAGTTCGGAATTGGCAGCAGTACGGTTAAGACCAGTTTTGTACCCGTAACGGCATCATTACTTATGTTTGCACCAATAAGTGAGCACTTTGCACCTTACGGCGTAGCAGGTCTTGGCGCTTACTTCACCCGATACTCAACGTCAGGGCTGCTTGAAGATCTCGGATTCGAAGACGAAAGTGATTTCAACCTGGGTTACCATGTTGGTTTAGGTACAGAGATACCGCTTAACAATAACACTGCTATAAATATAGACTACCGTTACCTTTTCCTGAATCCGAACAAAAATGAGGAATCATTCGATGGTGCAAATTTTAATGGTAGTACCATCTCGGCCAGTCTGATGTTCTATTTTTAAACCCAGCTCATGGACCAAAATATTAAGAACCAATCTTAAAGCATACCCGTATGAATAAAACCGGAGCAATTGTTATTATTGAAGATGACACGGAAGACCAAATTATTTTGAATGAAATCTTCGAAGAGCTGAACTATGATAATCAGATTATTTTTTTTAAAGACAGTGAAGAGGCATTAGAGTTTTTGCAAAACACAAAAATTGAACCCTTCCTTGTTTTGTCAGACATAAATATGCCAAAACTAAATGGCATGGAATTACGAGAAAAAATTCACAATAATGAAGATTTGAGGCGGAAATCTATTCCCTATCTCTTCTTTTCAACAAGTGCAGAGCAAAAACATGTGGTTGACGCATATTCGAGGTCTATTCAGGGGTTCTTTATAAAATCGAATAATTATGAAAAGACTAAAAATACAATAGTGAAAATTGTGGAGTACTGGCAAGAGTGTGAATCGCCTCACTATATTAAACATGCTCAGTAGTATCGGTTTTAATCTCGTTCCCAACTACCCGATTACGCCAAATGCATTCAAATGTGAAGATTGCGCTCGCTCATCACCCGGTCCGGCTATATACTCAAATAGGCTCTTCCCTTAAATAAAAACAAAACGATATGTGAATCATGTAAGTGATTTTCAACATAGTGTAAATCAATTTCCCTTCCATTTAATGATGGATTATATGGGATCTGTAGGAGCTACATCTGAACAGATTGAACAGATGGAGAAAGCGGGTGTAGAGGTTTTAAAATGGAGAAGACCATCCTGGTATCAACTATCAACGCTTAATCACAGATCACATAGAAAACTGCTTGTAGTGGATGGAAGAGTGGCCTACATGGGGGGCGTAAATACAGCAGATCCATGCAGGTAACATCGAGTAATCCGGAGGGTGGGGGCGTGCAAGTGCGTAAAATGATGCTCTTCGCAATAGCCTCGGCAAAGGAGTCGATTCGAATTGGATCGGCCTATTTTTTACCGGATCAGGACTTTATCGACGCGCTAAAGGTTGCAGCCAGCCGTGGTGTTCAAATCCGGATTATCACCCCGGGCGAAATGATCGATAAAGAATATGTAAGAAAGGCATCCTATACCATATGGGGCGAGCTACTGGAAGCCGGTGTTGAAGTCTACGAATATCTTCCGGTTAAATATCATGCGAAGTTGATGATAGTGGATGATTTTTTTGTATCGGTAGGTTCAACCAACTTCGACAACCGCTCTTTCCGTCTGAATGACGAGGCCAATGTGAATATATTGAATGGAGATTTCGGAAAGAAAATGGCCGCGCTGTTCGATGAAGACATGAAAAGCTCGGAACAGATAACTGAAGAGCACGTCAAAAGCCGATCTTTGTGGAATAAGGTTTCAGGCTGGATAATTTCAAAAGTGCTGGGGCCTTATCTTTAGAAGAGTAGACGACAACAGATTTAACCTCTCCCCGCAAGTAAAAATTTCAGATCACTGGCAAGAGTGTGAAACCCTTCATTATATTAATGAGGCTCAAAAATACCGTTGTGCTTTGTCGCGATGAAAATCTGCAGACTGCAGGCATCCCGTGGATTTCTTAGGGTTTAAAAAAAATTGGGAATCATAAAGGAACCGTGACGCTTCAAGGACCCCGAAAAGCGCGGTGACGCTTGAAGGTCGTTGAAACTTGAATACAACTAACCAAAATCAGATGAAAATCCTCTACATATTCCCCCATCCAGATGATGAATCCTTTGGTCCTGCACCGGCCATGTGTGCCCAGCTTCGGCAGGGACATGAGGTGTATCTGCTCACGCTCACCAAAGGGGAGGCGACCAAACAGCGGTTTCGATTGGGAGTGAACAAAAAGCAGATGGGGGAGATCCGTTATAAAGAGATGCTCTGTGTGGAGAAGGTATTGGGCCTTAGCGGCATGACCGTACTCGACCTGCCCGACAACGAATTGAAATGGATGAATCCAATTGATATCGAGTATGAGGTGGAGGAACATATGCGCAAGTTGAGGCCGGATGTAGTGGTGACCTATGCCGTTCATGGCGTTAGCGGGTTTCATGACCACCTGGTTACTCATGCGGTTGTGAAGAGGGTATTTAGCAAATTAATGGAAGATGAAAGCCAATATCCAAAAAGGCTTGCGTTCTTTACCCGAATGGGAGAGGTGAAAACCGACGGTAAGTTTCGACTGGAGGTATCCACCGAAGAGGAGATTAAATTTATTGAAGAGTGCAGCGAAGAGGATATGCAGAAATTCCGCGATGCACTGGACTGTTACGAAACCTACCAGGAGATCATTGAGGCCAGCAAAGTTAAAGAGGTGGTGGATAACAGAGTACCGTTCGAAATTTTCGGGGAGGAGATTGAGGGGCGGTTGAGGAGTATTGATGAGGGGTTGTAAATACGAACTCACCCCGGACTCACCCCCTGTCCCCCTCTCTTCTGCAACTGATGCGCCCGCTAAACGCGGTCTCTCAGTCTTGAAAAGAGGGGGAACTTCGGAATCTGTTCATTGCTCGAATTAAGATATATCTGTGGATCCCGGTAAGGAGTTCCCCCTCTTTACGTGTTGTTTCATTCGCCGGTCAGGCGAATCGA
>REDT01000164.1 GCA_007693295.1 Balneolaceae bacterium | reverse complement strand
CACCGCGAAGCACTGCTTCGCAACACCAACGCTCAGATTTAATTTAATACAGAAGAGCAAACTGCCAAAAGCTTCAAGGACCCCGGAAATCCGCCGGCTGGCGGACGCTCATGAAGGTTTTCTTCCTGCCCCTTGCCTTTACTCCCCCCTAACCGCATCGGCGGGTTCTACCTGTGAGGCTCTCATGGCCGGGTACCAGCTGGCGCCAAGGCAGAGTAACATGCTTCCCCCTACTACCAGGAGAATGTCGAAGGGGCTTATCATTATAGGGTAGGCGTCAATAATAAATGAGGAGGTCAGTTTTACCAATCCATACTCTTTCTGAGCCAGGCTCAGCAGCACCCCAAGGGTTCCCCCAATGCCGCAGCCGATGAGACCAATCTGAATTCCCTGGCTTACAAAAATCTTTTTGATGGTCTTTGGCGTCATACCCATGGCAATCAATACGCCGATATCTTTCTTTTTCTGAATCACAATCATGGTTAATGAACCAATGATATTCAGTACTGCCACCAGTACAATAATCATGAGAATAAAGTAGGAACCCCACTTTTCAATATACATCACATCATAAAGCGGCTTTTGCAGATCATACCAGGTTTGCACCCTGTAGTCATCTCCCAGAATTCCCGTCAGGTCGGCTTTCACGCGCTCAGCTCTGTCGGTATCGGTGAGCTGTATATCGAAGCCGGTGATCTCATTCCGCATATTGAACAGCCGCTGGGCTGCTTCAAGGTCAATGTAGACGATGTCGTCATCAATAATCTGTTGAATATTATAGGTTCCCCTTACTTTAAAACGACTTGCTCGCGGTGCTGAAAACTGGGTAAGTGCCCGTCTCATTCCGGTAGGACTGAGCAGGGCCAATTCATCTCCCGGGCTTATGCCATACCTGTTAACCAGGGTTTCCCCAATTACCACTCCCGGTCTGTTATTTTGAATGGAGAGATCAAAAACACCATTGCGAACACTGTTTTCAAGCTCCGTAATGCGGATGTGAGATCCTCTTTCAACGCCTCTCACGGTTACCACATCGTTTCTGTTTCCCTCGGTTACCAGCATCGCCTTCCCCTCAATATAGGGGGCAAGGTTAACCACTTCAGGGTGCTCACGAATCTCTGACATTAAATCTGCATCATAAATCATAACCGGATCTACACGCAGCTCCACCCGTATATCCGGATCGAATGAGAGTAGAAATCCCCGAATTACATCAAAAAATCCGTTAAAAACGGATAGAACAATAATGAGCAGAGCTGTTCCAAGCGTGATACCGGCAATACTGATGCCTGTAAGTACAGATATGAGCGAGACGTGTTTTCTGGAAAACAGATAGCGTCTTGAAATAAAGCGGATGATATTCATTCCTGGTATTTGGATTTATGCTCTGTTTGCGGTTCTTTAACTGTTATCACAATATTGGTTATAAAATTTATATCTTTAGAGTACTGCAAAAAAAACACATGGGGATGTGGAAATCGTGACGCTTAAAATCGAAGAAATTAAAGCAATATCCAATGGTGAGCATGGAGATCTGTTTTCCGTATTAGGTTTACACCTGGTAAACGTAGAAGGGAAGGAGAAATTGGTTTATCGTTTTTATCGCCCCGACGCTAAAAAAGTAGAGGTTATTCCTGAGAGCGGAAAACCGTTTGAGCCGAAGAGAATTACGGAGGATGGTTTTTTTGAGTATCTGTTTCCCCGCAGGAAGAAGAAGTTTTCTTATCAGGTGAAAGTTACACCCTATGAGGGTGAAGAGTATACCATTGAAGACGCCTATCGATTTGGATCCCTTATGTCAGATTTCGACCTGCAGCTTTGGGGTGAAGGTAACCACCATCACGCTTACAAATGGATGGGTGCGCATACAAAAAGAGTTGACGGCGTTGAGGGGACGCATTTTGTCGTATCAGCACCATCGGCCAGCAGGGTGAGTGTAATAGGCTCATTTAACAGCTGGGATGGCCGTGTTCACGGAATGAGGAAACACCACGATCAGGGTGTTTGGGAGACTTTTATTCCGCATGTGGGCGAAGGCGATCTCTACAAGTTTGAGGTAAAATCCCACATGCTTGAGATGCCCCAGAAAAAGGCAGATCCCTATGGAAGGTTTTCAGAGTTTCGGCCGGGAACAGCATCTGTAATCTGGAACAGCAGCTATAAGTGGAGTGATGAAAAGTGGGTTGATGAACGGGCTGTAAATCAGCATCACGATCGCCCGATCTCGGTTTATGAAATTCATCCCGGTTCATGGAAAAGACACGTGGGAGAGGATCCGGGCTTTCTGAGCTACCGTGAACTGGCCGATGAACTGGTGCCATACGTAAAGGAACTGGGTTTTACCCATATTGAACTGATGCCGATAGCTGAGCACCCCTACGACCCTTCATGGGGTTATCAGATAACCGGTTACTTTGCCCCAACCAGCCGTTTTGGAAATCCTGACGATCTCAGGTACTTCGTAGACAAATGTCATCAGGCCGGAATTGGAGTGATTATTGACTGGGTTCCCGCACACTTTACCAAAGATGATCACGGTTTGCGCCGTTTTGACGGCACATCTCTTTATGAGCATGAAGACCCGCGCCTTGGCGAACACAAAGATTGGGGTACCTGCATATTTAATTTTGGCCGTACAGAAGTACTGAATTTTTTGATTTCGAACGCAATCTATTGGATTGAAGAGTTTCATATAGACGGGCTTCGGGTTGATGCGGTCGCATCCATGCTCTACCTCGACTACTCACGGGAGGAGGGAGACTGGATTCCCAATCAGTATGGCGGGCGGGAGAACCTCGAGGCAATTCATTTTCTTCGCCGATTTAATGAGGTAACTCACGATTACTTTCCCGGTGTGTTAACCTTCGCCGAAGAGTCAACCTCATGGCAGGGTGTTTCACGGCCAACATCATCGGGCGGTCTGGGTTTCGACTTTAAGTGGAACATGGGCTGGATGAACGACACCCTCGCGTATATGGAAACAGACCCGATATATCGTCGGTATCATCAGGACCAGCTCTCTTTTTCTCTGATATACGCATTTTCAGAACAATTTATACTTCCGCTTTCGCATGATGAAGTAGTGCATATGAAGCAGTCTCTGCTTTCGAAAATGCCCGGTGATGACTGGCAAAAGTTTGCCAATCTCAGGCTTCTCTACACATATATGTATGGCCACCCGGGAAAGAAACTTCTGTTTATGGGGTGCGAATTTGCCCAGTGGAGCGAATGGACAGAGGCTCACTCCATCGATTGGCACCTGTTGCAGTGGGAAAATCATAAAGGTGTTCAGAACCTTGTTAAAGATTTGAATCAGGCATACATCACTGAACCTGCGCTTCATGAAGTGGATTCAAACTGGGAAGGATTTGAATGGATCGACATCAGTGATGCCGATAACTGCATTCTATCCTTTATTCGAAAAGGAAAAAATCCGGAGGACTTTCTGGTGTTTATTCTGAACTTTACGCCTACTCTGCATCACTCATATAAAATCGGTGTACCCCTTGCCTGCGAATATGAAAGTATCCTGAACAGTGATTCAGAATTCTATGGGGGCAGCAATGCCGGCCCGGTTAAGGTGCAAGGCCATACAGGCGCATGGCATAGCCAGCCGGCCCATATAAAAATTGAAGTACCACCGCTTGCCGGCGTGGTACTCAAACCGAAATAACGCGTCTATTTACGACTTCAACCAAAAGAAATAATAGTTATAATTTAATGAGATTCCCCAGATCTTGCGGCACTCTTCTGCACCCAACTTCATTTCCATCCAAATACGGTATGGGAGATTTAGGCGGTGAAGGCAAAGAGTTTATCGAATTTTTACAGAGAACAGAACAAACGATATGGCAGGTGCTTCCGCTGGGCCCAACCGGTTATGGCAACTCACCCTATGCCAGTTATTCGGCTTTTGCGGGCAACCACTATTTGATCAGTTTAGACATACTGGTTGAAAAAAAACTGCTGCATGCTGATGAAGCTAAACAGGCTGAGCTGCAGGTGAAGCCCGTTGCGGAATATGAAAAAGCCTACCCGCTAAAAGAGGAGCTCTATAAAATTGCTTCGGCCCGTTTTTATGAATCTGTCTCTAAAGATGACAGAAAGAGGCTTGAGGCCTTTAAAGAGTCGAATAAGTTTTGGCTCGACGATTACTGTCTGTTTATGACATGTTCGAAAATGAACAGTAAAAAACCATGGAATCTTTGGGATCAGAACCTGGCGCAGAGAAAGCAGGGCGCAATTAATAAATTAAGGGAGGAGAATAGTTCCGAAATTGAGTACCAAACATGGCTGCAGTTTGAATTCTTTAATCAGTGGTATGATCTTAAGAAATATGCCAACGACCGCGGAATTCGTGTGGTCGGAGATATTCCGATATTTGTGGATCACAATAGTGCCGATGTATGGTCAAACCCGGCTTATTTTGCTGTAGACAAACAGGGAAACCGTGAGTTGGTGGCCGGAGTTCCACCCGATTATTTCAGTGAAACCGGCCAGTTATGGGGTAATCCGCTCTATAAGTGGAAAACGCTTAAGAAAGATAAGTTTTCATGGTGGGTAGAACGCTTCAGGCAGATGTTTGAACTCTACGACGCCATTCGTGTGGACCACTTTAGAGGGTTTGATGAGTATTGGGAAGTTTCTGCATCTGAAAAGACAGCAATTAAAGGAAAATGGGTGGCAGCTCCGGGCCGCGAACTATTTAAAACGATAAAAAAAGAGCTGGGTGAATTGCCAATCATCGCTGAGGACCTGGGTGTAATGACACCCGGGGTAGAGAAATTACGCGACGATTTTGAGTTTCCGGGGATGAAAATTTTGCAATTTGCGTTCGATTCAGACCCAACAAATGCTTTTTTACCTCATAACTATCCTCAAAACTGCGTTACTTACACCGGTACTCATGATAACGACACCACTATTGGCTGGTATAAATCAGCTCCTGATCATCAAAAACACATGGCGCGTGAATATACAAGGTCTGACGGAAGTGAAATTGAGTGGGATTTAATTCGTCTTGGAATGCTCTCTGTGGCCGATCAGGCTATCTTTCCGCTTCAGGATTTTATGAGTCTCGATACAGAACATCGCATGAATTTACCGGGAACCGTAGGTAAGAATTGGCTTTGGCGTTACACCTCATCGATGCTCCATGATGTGGATGAAGAGAGGATCAAGGGATTGATAGAATTGGGAAATCGTATGATGAAGCCATCAGAGGGATAAAAACTGATTTTCTCGAAGCTTTTCAATAAAAGCTCCGTTTCGTATCTTAAGCCGTCCTATTAATGAATAAAATTTTTGAATGCCATTTCAATTGAATCATCTGCCGGCACGGACTGCAAAACCCCGTAGCGAAGGAATTACGCTGGCTCTCGACAAAGGGTACAGCGTTCGTCAGGCCGAAGATTTTTGTGAATCGGCGTCAGAATATACCGATATTGTTAAATTAGGCTGGGGTACATCGTATGTAACCAAAAACCTTGACGAGAAACTTGGAGTTTACAAAAAGTACAACATCCCTGTCTATTTCGGGGGTACACTCTTCGAGGCTTATGTTCTTAGAGATCAGCTTGAAGCATATGTTGAGCTTCTGAAGAGATATGAATTACAGTACGCTGAGGTATCGAATGGTACAATTTGGCTGTCAGAAAATAAAAAACTTGATATCATAAGCAAGCTTAGTGAACAGTTCACAATTTTCTCTGAAGTAGGCAGTAAAAATCCGGACGATATTATTCCGCCCTATAAGTGGGTGAAAATGATTAACAATGAGCTGGAAGCCGGTGCCTGGAAAGTGATTTGTGAAGCCCGTGAAAGCGGTACAGTTGGTGTCTTCAGGCCAAACGGTGAAGTTCGATCAGGCCTGATTGATGAAATCACGGATCAGATCTCTCCTGACAAGCTGCTTTTTGAGGCGCCTCAGAAAGAACAGCAGGTCTGGTTCATCAAAAAATTTGGAAGCAACGTGAATTTGGGCAACATCCAGCCTTCAGAAGTGATCTCAGTGGAAACCCTTCGCTTGGGTTTGCGCAGCGATACACTGTTCGATTTTTATTCCATCGACGACGAAGAAATTAAAAATCTTTATTCAAACAACGGAAACGCCGGCTTTTCTCACGAGATAACATAAGTAAACTGCACATAATACTATTATGAAAATATTGTACGCCGCTGCCGAAATCGCACCTTTTGCAAGAATGACGCATACAGCCGACCTTCTTCGCTTTTTACCCGCTTCGCTGCAAGATCAAGGTTTTGAAATCAGAATTCTGCTCCCTAAATATGGTACAATTAACGACAGGAGAAACCGTCTTCATGAAGTGATCAGGCTTTCAGGTATTGAAGTGGAAGTTGGTGAGAATGTGGAGAGCATGAAGATTAAAGTGGCAAGTATTCCGAATGCCAAACTTCAGGTCTATTTTCTCGATAATGACAAATACTTCAAGAGAAAGGGGATGTTTACCAATCCCAAAACAGAAACTTTCTATGAAGATAACGACGAAAGAGTTGCTTTCTACAATAAAGGAGTACTGGAAACAGTTATCAGTCTCGGATGGGAACCGGATATTATCCACTGCCACGACTGGCCTGCCGGATTGATTCCCTTGCTTGTGAAGACGAAGTACAAAGACGAAGATATTTTTAAAAACACACAGATCGTTTATAATCTGCACCATCCGGAAAATAAAGGCCATTTTGATGGAACCGGCATTTTGGATCTGCTTGGTCTACCGGATGATGTTGACAAAGAATCGTTACTGACAGATGGAAAAGTTGATCTTTTACAAGTTGGACTGAAATACAGTGATCACGTTGTGACAGGTAATCATTTGACAGATCAGTTCGATGACCTATTTGAAGAATTGAAAATTAAACCTACAAAAATTCAGGGTTCGCCCGAAGATGTATCTAAAAAATTTACTGAATACTACCGGAAGATCACCGGAAATAATGACTGATCAATTTAAAGCTAAATCAATCCACCCTTCCGGTATGAAGCTTGCTCGAAATGGCAGCCGATTTTCAATCGCTGCCATTCTCCTGTCGATTTTTGTTATTGCAGGCTGTGACTCATCCGGATCGGTAGGCGAAGGATTGGGCCCCGATGATAGCGAAATTCAAAAGAGCGTTGTTGAACCGGATACTTTTGAGGGTATTACCTCAAATACATTTTCGGGGCGTTTACAGCATTCAGCCATGGGGTCTTTTGAAGACCCGCTATATGGCAACCTGAATGCGGTAACTCTCTTGAAACCCTCTATATCAAGGGCACAGATTGATACAATTCGTCCGGGTGATACGATGACTCTTATGCTCTCATTCAGCTCAAATATTTATGGCGATGAATTAGCCATTTCTGAGTTTGAAATTTTTGAAGCAGGGCAGGTTTGGAGAGGCAATGAATTAAGATATAATAGCGAGATCTCAGTAGATTTCTCAAGCAAGGTGGGTGAATTCCAGGTTACGGATGAGGATAGCCTGGAGGTTGAACTGAATTCGGCCTGGGTTGAAAAGCTAAGATCTTTTTACAATGAACCGGCCGAGATACGCGACTCACTTTACGTAAATAATTTCCCGGGTCTTGCCATTGTCCCATCAAGTGGCAATCAAAACATCCGCTTTATAAGGCATTCGCGTGAAGATGAAGACAGCCCGCTTGTAACCCGATTTTTAGTGTACCCGGCAGAAGAGGAGTTTGACAACGGTGATGATGATGATGATGAAGAAGATCCTGTTGGAAACCGTCTGGATCTGAGAGATTGGGGCTCATCCGTTACCAGAACTGATGAACCTGTATCAACTGATGGCTTGGCGATACATAATATCGACAGAGTGCTGAAAATTGATTTTGATTTACCGACTGAGGAGCTTAGAAACAGAAATATTACCAATGCAACTCTGGTATTGACCCTCAGGAAAGATATTGAAGAGTTGTTTCCGGAAATAAACAGGCCGCAACTTCGATCTATTAGAGGTCACTCATTTAAGGTTGAGCCCTCAGATCTGCCTGCAGAGCTCTTCACTACCCCTTCGCGTTTTGGCGCTTCGATTGATGAAGATGAAAACACATTTTCCATTAATCTAACCCAGTACGTGTTGAATAAGGTTTTTGGAGAGAGAGGAGAGGGGCCAATTTACATTTCACTGGAGGCGGTAAACGGTATTTTCTATTCCGCACAGTTTTATGATGAAAATGCGATAGAGAGCCGAAGACCAAGAATTGTAATTACATCTTTTGAATAAGTTATGACCATGAAATTAATTCAAATCACAACTATACTTCTGCTGAGCGCTATGTTTGTAGAAAAAGCGGATGCTCAGGAGACAGATCTTGCGAAATCAGGTTCATTTTACTCTGTATTTGGATTTGGAAATCCTGTTGATTCCAAATCAGCACATTCCCAAGGCATGGGCCTGACCGGAGTTTCTAATTACACCAATTTATCACCCAGTATATCAAACCCGGCTCATTGGGGCCTTATTGGATATACTCAGGGGTCAATCTCTGCCAGTCTCAACAATTACAGGGCAAGTGATGCTGTCTCATCAGCAAGAGGATCTCTTTTGGCTGTGCAGAATTTTCAGGTTGTGTTTCCACTGATGAGAAATGAATTGGGAATTTCAGCCTCATTTACGCCGGTTACACGTTCCGATTTCCAGGTATTTAACGAAGGATCTTTCGACCCGATTGATGGATTAAATTTAGATCCTGTTCAATATAGATCCAACACACTGGGTTCCGGTGGAGTTAATCGCTTTGAAGTTGGTGCCGGGTACAGAGTGGCCAGCTGGCTGGCAGTTGGGTATGCATTTTCTGCAAATATTCTCTCGCAGCAGCAAGAAAACACATTAGGATTTTCAAATCCGAATTATAGCAGTACTGTTACAAATCGAAATATTCAGGGGTATGGTTTTGGCAACCGATTCGGAATCTTTTTAAATAAAGGAAGTGTTTTACGAAATAATGATCAAATTGCAATGGGGGCTACGCTTAGTTTGCCTGTTTCTATTGATGGAGAAAGGTCAATAAATACATTCAGGGTTGTTGAAAATTCCAGAACATTGATTGAATTAGATGGGGATAGCCCGGATCGCGACGGAAGAGTTCAGTTGCCATTGGAATTTAATATCGGTCTTACGTATAATTTAAGTCGGTTTGTTAACGTTAGTACTGAGTTAATGTATCAGGATTGGGGTAATGCAGAGTATAGCTTTAGTTCAACACAAGAGTCATATTTTAAAGAAAGAGTTAGGGCGGGTCTAGGAGTGCAATATCATCCTTATCGCGCTGAACAGGCAGCGGGCTTCCTCTCCAATTTTAAATATGGACTGGGTGCAAGTTACGATACCGGGCATTTAGCAATTAATGGTGAAGATATTGAAACCCTGTTTTTAAACGCAGGTATCGGTTTAATCTCCAGAAGGGCAGCATCATCAATTGATTTAAATTTCCATTATGGAATTCGGGGAACTCAATCCTCAAATTTAGTAAAAGAGAATATATGGGGGTTTACACTATCACTGAATTTGGCTGAATACATGTTTGTACGTCCACAATTTCAGTAGTAGGGAACACTTTATATATTATTTGATATATATTATTTGATTTAAGTCTGAAACCAACAGAATAAAAATGAAAACGTACATAGTAGCTATCTTATTAATTTTTGCCTACTCATCAGAGGCTTTTTCTCAAAGTGAACCTCCTTATGGTATGAGTGAGATTCAGGCATACTCCATTTTTTATGAAAACTACAGAACCGGCAATTATGATATGGCTCTGCAGTTTGGGAAATGGATGCTCGAGAAGAAACCAATGGAGATCCCCGGCGCAAACCGGTTTAGCCTTCCCCGTCAGTTCGAACGTATGATCAATGTATACGCAGAACTATCCAAACAGGAAACTGACCCAACCATGCGTTCTGCATATATTGATACAGCATTGGCTGTATATGATGATGCATTCGCCTCGTTTGATGAAGAGACTATAGATTTCTATGTATGGCACTTTAACAGGGGCCGGTTTTATCAGGAAAATCAAAGCCAGATCCGTGGCGGTATGGATAAAGCTTATGAGGATTATGAAAAAGCATTCGAACTTGACAGAGAGCGTCTGACAAAAGCAGGAGACGGTTATTATATTCAGATTCTTCTTGCTTATTATGTGTCACAGAACGAAAGAGAAAAAGCTTTAGAGATGATTGAAAAGGCTGAACCCTATGCCGGTTCTTCTCTGCAGCAAAACATTGAAGATGTCCGGGATGGCTTATTTACGGATCCGGCTGAGCGAATCGCATTTCTTGAGTCACGACTGGAGAATAATCCGGGTGATGAGGCCCTTTTAACTGAAATAGCTTCAATCTATGAAGATCAGGGCGACAGAGGAAAAGCAATTGAATATGCCCGTAAACTTTATGAAAGCAGCAAGACCTACGAAAATGCGAGACGACTGGCTGCATATGCTCAATCAGATGCTCAATACTCGACAGCAATCCGGTTTTTAAAAGAAGCCCTTGAGCTGACAGAGAATAACACACAGAAAAGAAATCTCAATCTTGAAATTTCTGAGACGTATCAAAATGATGGTAATCTGCAATCTGCAAGGCAATATGCTCGCGCGGCAAGCCAGCTCGATCAGAACTGGGGCCAGCCATATTTGAGAATTGCATCCATCTATGCTGCAGCGATTTCTCGATGTACTTCAGGTCGTCAGATAGATCGCGACGACAGAACAGTGTACTGGTTGGTGCTCGACTATCTGGATAGGGCAAGAAGCGCGGACCCTTCTGTTGCAAGCACGGTTCAGAGGCAGTATAGAACTTATGAGCCTGTTCTTCCTTCGTCAGAAGACAAATTTTTCAGAGGATGGGAAACGGGTGATGAAATAAGGATCGGAAGCAATATTTCAGAATGTTACGCATGGATTGACGAAACAACGAAAGTACGTTAATTTTTGATAACCAATTTCCTTCCTTATCTTGTTAAATAAAGTGACGCCCGAACGGGCGTCACTTTCTCCACTCTTCGATTTTGCAACTCAGCAGAATTCTGCGCTCTTCTAATTACAGACAACAACATTTACCAACAAGCCGAAGAACAAATATTACTAATTAAAAAAATGGTACATGGCACGCTCACGAAAAAATAAAGGCCGGGTTAAACCAAAAGGGAAAAGTAAGGGAAGTAAAAAAACCGGTTTTGTACCCCAGTTTCATCATAATCAGCAAACCAGAATTGGGGGTCGCTATAACGGCATTCTTGAGATTACCCAAAAGGGGTATGGTTTTATTCGAAGAATCGATTTTGAATTCAGTTTTGATCCAAAAGATCCGTTTTTAAAACCTGAAGAGGTAAAACATCATGATTTGAGATCCGGGCTGGTTCTTGAAGGTGAATTCGAGCAGGATCAAAGCGGTAACCGACATGTACACTCGATCGAGAGAATTAACGGTAAACCGGCAGAGCAGTGGCAGAGGGTGAGCCGATTCGAATTGCAAACACCCATCATGCCCAATGAATATATTAAACTGGGCTACCAGGCTGACGATATCGAGCTAAGGGTTATAGATCTTGTAACACCCATAGGACGCGGGCAGCGTGCACTGATAGTAGCACCACCCAGAACAGGTAAAACAGTTCTTCTCAAGAAAATAGCTCGCAGCTTAACTGAAAATCATCCCGAGATTCACACCGGAATACTACTTGTTGATGAACGACCGGAAGAGGTTACCGATTTTTTGCGCTCAACCAATGCTGAAGTATTTGCATCTTCGAACGATAAGCCAACCGAAAGCCATGTGCGTATTTCAGAAATGGCCCTGGGTTATGTGAAAAGAAAAGCAGAGTATGGCCAACATGCTGTTCTGTTGATCGATTCACTTACACGGCTCGGGCGTGCCTACAATGCGGCACAATCAAACAGCGGACGTACGCTCTCGGGTGGTCTTGATATCAGGGCATTAGAGATACCGAAAAAGATTTTTGGGTCTGCACGAAAAATTGAAGGCGGCGGCTCACTAACCATTATCGCTACCTGCCTGATCGAAACCAACTCTCGAATGGATGATCTGATCTTTGAAGAGTTTAAGGGGACCGGAAATATGGAGCTTGTTCTGGATAGAGATATCGCAAACGACAGAATTTATCCTGCTATTAACATTGCGTCTTCAGGAACCCGAAATGAGGATAAATTTATTACCGATTCACTTGAAGAGAGAAACATGGTTCGCAGGTTCCTGCTCAAGAAATCGCCCAAAGAGTCAATGCAAATGCTGCTTCAGGTAATGAAGAGAACCGAAAGTAACGAGGAGCTCTTTAAGCAGATAGCAGCAACAATCTGATAGGATATAAACTGAATAACAAACTCACACAAAATTAGTTGTGGGCCTCGAGCACTCCTCTTTTATTCCACGAAGCGACAGCAAGTGAAACGACACACCACGAAGTGCAATGTAGCTTAGTATTCAGGTAAGGTTGGATCTATCTTTTTGGCCCATTCATTAATGCCGCCTTTCAGATTAAACGCTTTTTTGTAGCCGTTCTCGAGCAGCATTTTTGCAGCTATACCCGATCGGTTTCCTGACCGGCACATTACAATGATCTCTTCATCTTTTTTCAGTTCATTTAACCGGCCTTTCAGCTCATCCATGGGGATTCGGGTAGTGCCCTCGATATCAGACATAAAGTACTCATGCGCCTCCCTGACATCAAGCAGGGTGAACGGCTCACTATTCTCAATTTTACTCTTAAGTTCTTCTACAGTTATTTCATCCATGGTTTTAAATCATTCAAATCAGGATTGATACCGGTCTAATTTAAACTGGCGGCCAAGATAAAGTTTTTTAGCCTCCTCATCTTCTGCCAGCTGTTCTGCAGTACCCTCACGCAGTATTTTCCCTTCAAACATCAGGTAGGCGCGATCGGTAATTGCAAGGGTCTCGTGTACATTATGATCGGTTATAAAAATACCAATATTGCGATGCTTCAGGTCGGCTACAATTTGCTGAATATCTTCAACAGCAATGGGATCTACCCCGGCAAAAGGCTCATCAAGGAGAATAAATTTAGGATCTGTTACCAATGCCCGCGCAATTTCAGTTCTGCGGCGTTCGCCACCCGAAAGGCTGTATCCTTTATTATTTACCACCTTTTCCAGGCCAAACTCTTCAATGAGCTGATCAACCCGCTCATTCAGCTCTTTTTTTGGAACAGAGTGGAACTCCAATACGGCCTGCAAATTTTGCCGAACGGTAAGGTTTCGAAAAACACTGGCCTCTTGGGCCAGGTAACCGATACCCATTCGTGCCCGCTGGTACATCGGCTTGCGGGTGATGTTCTTGTCATTCAGAAAAACCTTGCCTGAATTGGGTTTAACAATACCTGTAAACATATAAAATGTGGTGGTTTTACCTGCGCCATTGGGGCCAAGGAGACCAACTATTTCCCCCTGGTTCACATTTATTGACACGTGATCTACAACAACTCTCTTGCGGTAGCTCTTAACAAGCTCCTTACTGTGAAGTTTTAATAAATTGTTTTGAATTTCACTCATTTGAAATTGTAAGATCCAATTTTTTCGATACAGGCTTTGGCAAGTTTGATGCCGGCTTCAACGTCAGATATCGCACAGGTCTCGGCCGTGCTGTGAATATACCTGACAGGACAGGAGATAGAGCTTACATGGCTGCCTATACCCATCAGGTATTGCATTGCCGATGTGTCTGTACCGCCTGCAGTTAAAACTTCCCGCTGGTATGGGATAGATTCAGCATTAGCCAGTTTCTCAAGGTAGCTAACGAGTGAAGGGGTGCAGATAATACTTTTGTCCATCACCTTTATGCCAATACCTTCTCCTAAAAGGGTGCATTTATCGTGATCGCTAACCCCGGGCACATCATTGGCAAGCGTTACATCAAGCGCGAGGCCAATTTCCGGCTGCACAGCTTGTGCCGCCACCCTTGCTCCCCGTATTCCAACCTCTTCCTGTACGGTAAATACTCCATAAAAATCAGAGTTGACGCTCTCAGCTTGTTTAAGTGCTTCAACAAGAATGTAAACCGATATGCGATTGTCAAGAGATTTGGAGGTGATGCAATCTCCCATTTTAACAAGATCCTTGTCTCGTGTAATCGGGGTGCCATTGGGAACCAGCTCTTTAACCTTGTCTGCTTTCAGGCCGGCATCAATAAAAAGATCGCTCAGTTTTGATTTGGATTTCTTTTCAGTGTCTGACTGAATGTGGATCGGTTTGGAACCGATCACTCCGGTCAGCGTCTCATTTCCATGAATCCGAACACGCTGGGTGATCAGGGTCTCTGCATCAAAACCACCAAGCGTGGAAAAGCGGATAAATCCATCACTGTCTACATTTGTTGAGATAAGAGAAATTTCATCCAGATGGGCCGCTGCCATTACCTTAGGCCCGTTTCCTTTCTTTCTGACAATCAGGTTGCCCATTCGGTCAACGGATAACTCATCAACATGATCTTTTAAAATGGAGATGATGAGGTCGCGAACAGGCTGTTCGTGGCCCGGTGCACCCGGTGCGTCAACGATTCTCTTCAAAAGATCTAAGTCCATCACTATGCGAGTTGTAGCCTGTTAAAGACAGAATCGAAGAATAATTTACCATCTCCGCTGCCCAGAACATCTTCCATAGCACGTTCAGGATGCGGCATCATTCCCAATACGTTTCCTTCAACATTGGTAATGCCTGCAATGGACGAAACAGAGCCGTTGATATTGGCCTCTTTAGTGACGTTTCCATCTTTGTCGCAATAGCGAAAAGCGATTTGGTCATTCTGTTCAAGTTCATTAAGCCCCTTCTCTTCGATAAAATAGTTGCCTTCGCCGTGCGAAACGGGAACTTCCAATACCTGGCCCTTTTCCATCGACCCGGTAAATGGAGAGCGTGTGCTCTCTACACGGATATGGACCTGTTTGCAGATAAACCTGAGATTTTCGTTGTGAAGCATGGCACCGGGCAGAAGGCCTGCTTCCAGCAGTATCTGAAAACCGTTACAAATTCCGAGAACGGGATTCCCTTTTTTGGCAAATTCCACAACGGAGTTCATAATCGGAGAAAACCTGGCGATGGCGCCCGATCTCAGATAGTCTCCGTAAGAGAATCCGCCGGGAACAATAAGCAGATCAACATTACTGAGATCACTCTCCTTATGCCATAAAAACGTGGTTTCTGCATTCATGACATGTTTCATGGCATGATAGGCATCATGATCACAATTGGAACCCGGGAAAACTATAACTCCTATATTTTTTGACACGGTTTTAACCTTTTATTTCTGTAATAAGTTGAATTTCCTGCAGAACAGAGTTGATTTTAAGACACTCCTCAAAGCTACCCTCAAAAACCAGGGCTTTCCCATCGTTATGAACCTTCAGGGTCAACTCTTCGGCCCTTGCAAGGGTACAGCCCAGCGCCTTAAGCAGCTGGTTGATCACTTCATCGAATGTATGAATATCATCATCATAGAGAATAAGTTTCCATGGAGTATCAACGGATTCCTCCTCTTCGATTTGATCAAGCACTTCAACTTCAGGTGTTTTGGCAGGCTCCGATTCTGCCTGCATCACCGTCATATAAGTTCTTGCCAAGAGCATCAGAGAATTAATTTTTTTCGATTTCTATTTGAAAATCTTCCATCACTTCGTTTGCAAGCAGCTTGCTGCATGCTGTATTTGCAAGTTCGTAGGCCTCTTTCTCGGTATCGGCCCGGATGTCCATCTCAATGAACTTGCCTATTCGGACATCGTTTATATTGTTTAACCCTAAATTATGCAGTGCATGGTGCGCAGCTTTTCCTTTTGGGTCAAGGATAGATTTGCGAAGAGTGACGTTTATTTTTGCTTTATACATGCTTCGGTTTCACTGTTTTTGGATAGCCCGTAAGTTAACCTTTCTGTGCGTCAGCCGCTACCTGTTGTTCGATATACCCAACAGCGTTTTCCATGATGTTTGATTGCATATCGATCCAGTCGATGAAGTTCCAGCGGCGCAGCCATGTTAACTGCCGCTTGGCATAGCGGCGCGTGGCAGTTTTTATATCTTTTACCATCTGCTCGTGGGATATTTCATCCTTCAGGTACTGAATGGCCTGTTTATAGCCAACGGTTTGCAGCGACTGGATATTTGGGCTGTAACCCCGGTTAAGTATTTCACGGGTCTCATCAACCAGCCCCTGGTTTATCATGTTGTCAGTTCGCTGTTCAATTCGTTTGTGGAGCTCTTTCCTGGGGTGATGAAGCCCGAAAAAACAGTACTCTTTTGGCAGGGTTACTTTCCGGTTAGTATGGAAACTGCTGAAAGGTGTGTTGGTTTGCATCCACACGTCCAGCGCGCGGATAATCCTCTGCCGGTTCATTCCATCCATCGACTGTGCGTATTCAGGATCACACTGTCTCAGCTCCCGGTAAAGTGTCTCAACGCCCTCATCATCTGCTCTCCTGTTCAGCAGCCTGATGTTGTCGGGATTTGATGAAGGAATATCATCAAGCGGGTGAATCAGCGATTGGAGATGCAGGGTGCTTCCACCGCAAAAGATTACTCTATTGTCCCGGCTCTCTATCTCAGCGGTATACTTTTCAGTGCGCTTTAAAAACGCTGCTGCAGAGTCTTTTTCCCTCAGGTCAAGTATTGAGACGTTATGATGGGGCACGCGCGCAAGCTCTGCCTGAGTTGGTTTGGCCGTGCCGATATCGAGCAGTTTGTAACACTGTCTCGAATCAACTGAAACGATTTCACCACCTATGCGTTCAGCCAATAAAACAGCCAAAGAACTTTTTCCAGAAGCGGTAGCGCCGGCAATGATGATGCGTTTCTTCATGTGTAAGAAAGATAAGTTAAAATTAAATAGACGGAAGTGAAATGTGAGACTGCACTGGCAAAATTTTTAATCCTCCCTGGATGAGCCTGTTTGTTAATAAAATCGTTTCACTTTTTCCTTCCTGCTTATTCACTTTTAATGTTGCGGTAAGAAGCAGGATTTGTTAGTATAAGTTGTCTTTAAAAGAGGCGAAAAATCGATAAGTGAGACCCTTCAGACACACAAAATATTGATCTTTGATTATGAAATTTAATGTATCCAGCAGTGACTTAAACCAGGGGCTATCAGCTGTAATTGGAGCCGTTCCAAGCAAGGCAACCCTGCCCATACTTGAAACTATTCTGTTTGAATCGGAAGAGGGACGTTTAAAACTAACGGCAACCGATCTTGAGATATCCATCATAGAATATATAGAAGCGGATATTGAAGAGGAAGGGGCCGTAGCCATACCTGCAAAGCGCCTGCTGGAAACTCTTCGGCAACTGCCCGACATATCCGTCTTTTTTGAAGTAGATACCAATCAAAATGTGCGGTTCAAAACGGATAAGGGAAATTACAAACTGGTAGGCGAAGAAGCAGATGAATTTCCGGAAGTGCCCGACATGAATAAAGGGCTGACGCTTTCAACCGATACCAAACTCATCCAAAAGGCGATCGGAAAAACCATGTTTGCTGTTTCAACTGATGATCTGCGCCCGGCCATGATGGGCGTCTATTTTGACATCAGTGCTACAGAGAGCAAGTTTGTAGCTACCGATGGGCACCGGCTGGTTCGGTTTGTAAACAAAAACCTCACATCAGAGCAGCCTCTCAGCTTTATCGTGCCCGACAAGGCGCTTAACCTGGTCTCTAAAGCCCTCGACGGCGTTAACTGTGAACTTACAGTGTCTGAAGATCACGCGCAGTTTAAGAGCGATAATACGATCGTCATAACTCGACTGATTAACGAGCAGTACCCCAACTATGAATCAGTCATTCCAAGAGACAACGACAAACAGCTATTGATCGATAAGAACCAAATGCTGGCAACCGTTCGGCGAGTTTCTGTTTTTTCAAGCAGCACAACACGCCAGATACGTCTTCAAATGGGCAGTGACAAACTCACTATCCGCGCCGAAGATCTGGATATGAGCAGTGAAGCGAAAGAGACCATCTCCTGCGACTATGCGTCGGGAGAGATGGAGATTGGCTTTAATGCAAAATACCTGGCTGATGTTCTGAGTAATGTGGATGGCGAGGAGGCAGCATTTGAGTTTTCAACACCGAACCGTGCCGGCATCGTAAAGCCGGCTGTTGAGGAAGACGGCGAAGAGATGTTAATGCTCGTCATGCCGGTTATGCTAAATAGCTATGCATAAAGCATGTCATCAATCATCACACTTACAACAGACTTCGGACTGCAAGATCACTATGTAAGTGTAATGAAGGCGGTAATTCTGGGTATCAGCCCGGATGTTCGCCTTGTGGATGTATCTCACCAAATTCCGCCTCAGGATATTATGGCCGGTGCCTGGGTATTGCGAAATGCTTCCATGCACTTTCCTGCCGGTACTGTACACCTTGTGGTTGTAGACCCCGGCGTGGGTACCCGCAGAGATCCGGTTGTAATGCGCATAAATAACCAGCTGTTTGTTGGCCCGGATAACGGTATTTTTTCACTGATCGCGGATGAATTTGAATATGAAGCCTGGAGGCTTACCAACCCAAAGTTTTGGATAGAAAACCCCTCCCACACATTTCATGGGCGCGACATCTTTTCTCCGGTAGCTGCGCATCTGGCCAATGGTGTTTCACTCTCTGAACTGGGTGAGCCTGCAAACGATCTTGTAACCTATCGCTGGGCTGTCCCCATTTCCGACAGAGATGGTATTCAGGGCTGGATTGTTCATATCGATCGCTTTGGAAACCTGATCTCCAATATACCGGCATCAATGATTGAAAAGTCGGTTGGTGATTCAAGATTCAGAATATATGTGGGCAATACGATTCTGGATGAAATTGTTTATACCTTCGGTGATGTTCCCGATGGCGAACCGGCAGCCTATATCGGAAGCTCGGGAACCTTGGAAATAGCCATCAATAAGGGAAATGCAAAAGAGATGCTTGGTGTTCAGAAAGGGGCACAGATCTCAATCTTTCTTCAGAAATAGCGAAACTACGCGATTGATGTTGTCGTAAGGATAATATGTGCTCATACAACCGGTTAAGGAGCATCTGCGTTTTTTGGAGATATCGGGCTGCTAATATTTATCATTAACTCATTCAATATGACAATCCAGGTACGATCACCCCTTCACGACAAGGAGTCTATCGAGATTCCAGCAGCGGTAGCCAATCTCTCTAAGCCTTTTAACGGTTCGGTGAGCTCCGGAAAGGGGGACGAATACAGTATCAAAAATAATATTATTGACCTGATTAATGTCGAGAAGAGTTACACCCTGGCTCAAAGCACAAATCACTGGAAAATTACAGCGTCAGTCTATGAAGATCTCTGGAGAAAACGATCGCTCACGCTTCTCACAGGCGAGGATTTCCCCATAGAGAAAGAGAAGGAGCTTCTGCTGGAGTGGGTAAAACCCAGAGAGGGTGGCGTCTATATCGATGTGGGATGCTCAACTGCCCTCTATTCAAGACTGTTAAAAAAAGCTGAGCCCAAAAGCGTGCAGGTGGCAATCGATTTTTCGAAAGCTATGCTTTTGGAGGCCCGGCTTAAAGCAGAGGCCGATGAGACCGATATCTATTTCATAAGGACCGACGCCCGGGAGATGCCCTTTTTTGCCAACACGTTCGACGGAGTGGTAATGGGCGGTACCCTGAATGAATTAACCGATGAGTTAAAAGTACTTTTTGAATGCCACAGGGTGCTAAAAGAGAATGGCTACATGTTTATGATGCATCTCATTAAAGCAGATCACTGGGCAGGCCGCCTGCTGCAGGAGTCGGCCGAATGGGGCGGTATTAAATTCTGGACGGTGGATGAGAGCAACGACCTGTTTGCCCGTGCAGGATTTGAGGTTGAAGAGCAGATCACCAAAGGAATCGTCTGTTTTTCAAAATTGAAGTCGATTTAAGCTCAACACCCTGTATCAAAGAAGCTACTCCTGGATCTATCTCTATGTTCACTCTTTTAAAAATTGCAAAAAATGAACTTAAATGAAATCTTAAACATATGAAAGGAGATTCTTCGACCCCAGCCAGAAAAACACTGACCGGGGCCTCAGAAAGACAATCATCGTCTCAAGGAAATAGAGCAGGCGAGACAAGCCGACGGCTTGTCTCGCCTGCCCTTTTCTCTTATTTGAAATCATGTCATGCTGACGAATCCCGACAATGTTTTTCTGTCGGGATGAGGAAGTATCTCCTTTTTCTATATCAAAATGTGTCCACACGGTAGCCTACATTCTTTCCGGCGCAGTGATTCCAAGGATGCCCAGCCCATTTCTGAGCACTGCAGCTACCGCTTTTGCCAGTTCACTGCGGGCCTGCATAATGGCTTTGTCCTCTCCAACGATTCTGCAATCGTGGT
>REDT01000123.1 GCA_007693295.1 Balneolaceae bacterium | reverse complement strand
TGGGCAAGGTTGGCAACACCGAATGGTGTTGAACACACAACGGCAAGAAGCCACGATTCGATGTCGAAACCTTGATCTAATTACCGCGCCTTGACATTCAATACCATTTGGGGTTGTGACCACTACGCCACTTTATTGAACGGTTCAAGTATGGTGAATACTGATTGCAGCTTCTAATCTGTTATGTTTCCCGAAAGGGATCGCTCCGTTCATATTCAAAATCCAACCTTTTAAAACATAAAGTAGTACTCCAGTTCTTCGAACGGTTCCCTTTTAAAAACTTTTTCTAATCTGGTTTTAATGAAATCCTCGTAAGTGTTCCCATCCAGTCTTTCCACAAAACGGGCAGTACGAAGTGGCAGGTTACCGGAATTTAGAAAGGGATAGTTAGCCTGAATCTCAATTGGTATTTTAGGGGCTTTGATCTCCACGCCTTCCGGGGCGTGAATATTCCACCGCAGGTTGTTATCCGCCTCATCTATTGAGAAATTAAAGTTTTTCCGGGTATAAGGCCTGTCGAATGTGGTTTTCAGGCTAAAGAGGTTATCCTCTGAAAGTGAGAAGGAGTAATCGGGGAGATGAATGGATGCCGGTACGGACGTGCCCAGCTTGTTATAAGCGACTCTTTCATGAGCATTGCAGCAAAGCATAGGTCCGATTTGGGCGTAGACATCATAGTAGGTAAATCCATCAATGTAACCGATTGAGGGATTTCCACCTGGATTTGAATAATTTGCGTATCTCCAATACTCAGTCCAGGACAGAAAATGTCGCCTTGCTGATAGCTCCGGTTCATTTTGTCCCATAATGTATGCATTATGAACCGATTTGTTGATCGGAACCGTCGTCATCGGGCTAAAATCATCAAAATTCAGCACTACGGAATCACCCACATTTACATCGCGCAACCAGGTGTATACCGGATCAGAACCCTTGTACGATGTGATGAAAATATCCATCGGATCCTCCCGGAGGTTCATATCGGCCATAAATGTGGAGCCGTCATAGGTGTGGGTATCAAAATCGAGCCACGCGTTGAAGCTATTAAACCCGTCTGAAAACCCGATGGCATACCAGGGATCATCGCTTTCACTGTAATTATTCAGCGTAATTTGTGCTTTACCGACAGGATCAGGTAAAGGTGTGCTTGTGTTTTCACTTTCAGATACAAAATAGGAGTTGCCTGCCGGGACACCGAAATACGAAGTTAAGTTATGTCGCAGCAGAGTTTCATTTCCATGTTCAAAGGAGAAGATATTCAGCTCGGTTACAGTGATGGTTCCGCCGGCAAGGCCTCTGAACTCCAGAACACCTTCTGTATCTGATGTGTTTTTGTAATCGATGATTTTACCCCGGCTGTCAGAAATTATGACCCAGCGGTCAGCATTGCTAGCCGTAAACCCGCTGAAGCTGTCGGTACGAAGCAGTACCGGTTCTTCTGCTTTGTTTAAGTCGCAGGAAAACACAACAAGAGATAAAATCAAAACGATAAAAAAGAAGGTTATCGATCTGTTGGTTGACATGATATATTATACATTATCTTCGCTTAAAATATTGCACTACTTCTAAATCCGGCTATATTCTGGTCCAGACACTCATCGTGTTCTTCCCGTACAGGAATGGCGAGCGTTGGGCCTGGCACACCATCTTCTGGGCAATCCTGCTCTGGTTTGTGACAGACAGCACACTCTCCACCCCATAGAAACTGATGAGCCTCTTTTCTTTTTTGATCATTATGATATATTGTTTGTTATGCAATTGATAACAAGCAGATGGCTGTTTTAAGATACATTCAGAATGACCCTCCCCATCAACATAGAAAAACTGATCAAAGGCCAGGTGGTGGAGGCTGAAAAGATTAAGCCCTAATTTAGAGGGGAAGAATGATGACAAACCTGCAACATATTATTAACCAGGGTGAAGGGATTTCGATTGAATTTAAATTGTCCAAAACAAAGCTCAACAAGAGTGCTTTTGAGTCGATATGTGCATTTCTTAACAGGCAAGGCGGACACCTGCTTCTCGGCGTTGACAATGATGGAACGGTAAACGGTGTGGATAGCGAGGCCGTGCAGGAGATTTTAGACAGCATTGTAACCAATGCCAATAATCCGCAAAAACTCAGTCCGCCCTACTATTTGTCTCCAGAAGTAGTTGATTTGAATGGTAAAAAGGTAATCGTGGTGTACGTACCTGAAAGTTCGCAGGTACATACCACAGCCGGAAAGGTGTTCGACCGAAATGAAGACGGAGACTTTGATATAACGCACCAGCCGGAACAGGTTACCCAATTATACCTGCGCAAACAGAGCAATTACACAGAAAACAAAGTGTATCCCTATGTTACCCTGGACAACTTTAACGAATCGCTGTTTGACCGTGTACGAAAATTAGCCCGGAGCCAGCGTCCGGATCATCCATGGCTGGAAATGGACAACGAAGAGTTGCTTAAATCTGCCGGACTCCATAAAAAGGATATGCAAACGGGGGAAACCGGCTATACTCTTGCTGCCGTATTACTGCTTGGCAAGGATGAGGTGATTACAAGTGTACTTCCTCATTTTAGAACGGATGCCATTGTCCGCATTCAGAATACCGATCGTTACGATGATCGTGACGATATCAGGGTAAACCTGATCGAAAGTTATGATCGTTTGATGGAATTTATCGCCAAACACCTGCCGGAAAAATTTCACATGGAAGGCGACCAGCGTATCAACCTTCGGGACCGCATATTCAGAGAGGTGGTCGGTAATGTTCTGATCCACCGTGAATTTACCAATCCCTACCCTGCCAAAATGATAATCGAAAAAGAACGGGTCTTCACTGAAAATTGGAACAAGCCTCATGGCAGGGGCAACATCAATCCGGATAACTTCTCTCCATACCCCAAAAACCCGATGATTGCCCGCTTCTTTAAAGAAATCGGCCGGGCTGATGAACTTGGATCCGGTATTCGGAATACCTACAAATATTGTGGCCTTTACACTCCCGGAACCAAGCCCGAATTTATTGAAGGAGATGTTTTCAAAACCATAATCCCGATTCACACCGGACAAGCTACCGGGCAAGCTACCGGACAAGCTACCGGACAAGTTACTGTGAAAGTAAGTGGGGAAGCTCGAATGGTGGTTGGCGCTTTGCAAAATGAAATGAAATTGAAAGAACTAATGGATGTTCTTGATTTAAGCCACAGGGAGAATTTTAAAATAAACTACCTCGAACCAGCCATGAAATCAGGATTTATAGAAATGACGCATCCGGACAGCCCCAATCATCCGAATCAGAAATACAGATTGACGTCTAAAGGTGAAAAGTTGAAGAAACGATTGGAGAAGAAATAAAAATTTGCAAAGTACACAGTCCGGAATTAACAGAATGCCGGTGCGACCTAAACATGATAAACCATGCCAAAACCCATTAAAACCGCCACCCTTATCGGCGCCACCGGACTGATCGGCAGCCGGTTGTTAAATCTTCTTCAGGAAGACGCTCATTTTCCCGAAATCCGAGTGCTTTCATACCGGCCGGTGGATTTTCCCCATTCCGGCACTCAGGCACACCTGATCGACTTTTCCGACCCGGATCAATTCCGCAGCGCCATTGTGGGTAGCGATGCGGTGTTCTGCACTGTTGGCACCACTCAGAAAAAAGTGGGCGGCGATGAACAGGCCTACCGCAAGGTGGATTACGACATCCCCGTTAATGCGGCAAGATTTTGTGCGGAGACAGGTTGTCCACGCTTTCTTCTGGTCTCCTCGGTGGGGGCCGACAGCAGCGCAGGCAGTTTCTACCTTAAGCTGAAAGGGGAGGTGGAAGATGCTGTGAAAGAATCGGGTGTGCCGTCGATTTCTATCTTTCGTCCGTCCATTCTGTTGGGCGACCGTAATGAATCTCGTCCCGGTGAAACGATTGGCAAAGTGTTGATGAACGCTTTCTCATTTTTACTGCCTTCTCGGATGAAGCCCATCGATGCTGAGGATGTGGCGGAGGCTATGCTGATTGCAGCCAAAGAGGGTCGGGAGGGTTTTCATATCTACCACTATCGAGAGATGAAAAAAGCATCCAAAAATAAAAAGAGCAATCATTCATGAAAATCTACTTCTCAGGCTCCATCCGCGGAGGCCGGCAGGATGCCGATCTCTACAAACGGCTTATTGATGAACTGAAGCGGTACGGAACCGTACTCACCGAGCACATCGGTTCCGATACAGTTGACGATTCCAAAACCGACCGGCAGATTCATGAGGAGGATATGGCCTGGCTGCGGGAGTCCGATATTGTGATTGCCGAGGGTTCCACTCCATCACTGGGTGTGGGCTATGAAATCGGACGCGCCATCGAGATGAGAAAGCGGGTGGTTTGCCTGTACCGGGAGGTTGGAGGTAAAGCTGTATCTGCAATGATTAACGGCTCGCCCGATGTAGAGTGTTTTACATATAGCGGCTATTCAGAAGCAGTAGATATTTTTTTAAAAATCTTCAGCGATAAATGAGTTATCTCGCCATGACCACCAAGAACCCTCCTACATGCAATCCATTCTTTGCCGGGCAATTCAGAACACCAATCGGACCTTCCCGCTACAAATCCAT
>REDT01000215.1 GCA_007693295.1 Balneolaceae bacterium | reverse complement strand
ACTAATGAGCGCTTCGCGTTCAAAAGATTTTCCGGCTCCTGAACAACCTATAGAAAACATCCTGTATGGGTTCATGTAATGATTTTTTTATATGAACCAAAAACCACGAATTTCTTATCAGCCGGCAGGCAGATCTCTTGGGATAGAATTGTGGAAGGTTTTTATTCAAAAAACTGTGTTAATGTATAAAAATCAACACTTTATTCAACCCCAATCGGGGTTGCTCTCTGTCGATCATCTATTTTTAACCCGACATGCGTGTCGGGGCTAATCACATTCGATCCACCGCTGGTGGATCCGGTTCTTGTAAGTTCGTATCAATGTTATTACCGATCACATGTCTCTATGGGGAGATTTCACCGGTGGTTTGTTGACCATTGAAACAGCATGTGTTTGACTCCAATCTCGCCCACCAGGGACGATTGATCGGTAACCAAAGATGGGCGACCGTGTTTTCCACGTTTCGTCAGAAACGTTTGGTGAAAGACAGGTAATCTAATAGTAAATCGAACCGAATGAGACGGCGCTTTCCCTTTCTGTTTCATCCCACCAATGGTAGTTGATTAGCTCTCCTTTGGTTTTCGGGAAGGCACTCAGAAATGTATAGAGGGGAGGAAACCCGCAGATCCGGGTGGCGTCGTAATCTGTCGCTACCTGGTCAAGCAGAAGCTGAGCCCTTCCGGAGATGGCGGCATCAATAAAAAGCCTGTCTGACAGCTCCACGTCGTCACGCAGCTGAGAGGCCGCCAGCGGATCACCAAATTTTTTACCTACGTGCGAAAGGTCACCGCTTACCAGGTAAAAGGTATCCTCGTCATCCAAATCATGGAGCAGTTTAGCAAAACCGTCTGTTTTAGCCCCAATATTGCCCTCACTGTGGTAGAGAAGGTCATCAATTCCTGCAACCAGGATGGGTACAATTTGAAAGTCGTGCTGCCAGATATGGCCGGCAAACAGCAGGTGAAGCTCAATACTGTGCTCAACTCTGTGCGCCCTGTCGGAAAGAGTGAACCCTGTCTGAGAAGCCGACTTATTTAACTTCTCTATGTATGATTGATCTGTCTGGAAAGTCATTCCGGGCAGCTCATAATTTTTTACTGAACCGATATAGGGAGATGCTTCATAGATGTCGGGATAGTTGCCGGCATAGTGAGAAGTGGCCAGAATTACGACTCTCTTTGGCCTCAAGCTTTTCAGGCCGGAAAACGCCTCTGCATACTGCTTGTTTCCCACTCGCAGATCAATATGCGGAGCATAAAGAGCCTTTTCAGGAGCGCTTTTCAGGCTTGTAACCTCACTCATGAGACTTTCCATAAACGTGTTCAGCTCGGCGGGATGATCGGGATAACTTTCGCCGGCTAATGCCGATTTACGGGTATTGGAAGCTTCAAAGTCTTTCTCAATTCTGTTGGAAAACAACCTGAAGTGTTTGGAGTTCAGTAGCCTGTGCTGATCCAGAAGCTGTACGAAATCGAGCAGATCATCAGCCTTGATGGAATTGTTGAGCATGGTTGAAATCTGCTTGATACCATATTGCCCGTTAAACAGTGACAAAATGGGTTCGATTTTTCGGTCGAGAGCAAAGTTTGGGGATGAATACCCCATCATGTCGTGAAAATAGAGCAGATCTTGCCCGTTATCGGTAACAGGAATGATCTGCACGTCACGCCGCAGTTCCGGCACAGGGTTACTTAAGGAGTCAAAAAGTAGGGTTTCATTCATCATTGCTTTGTCCTCGCATTTTCCAGCATTCACATTTTTTACCGTAACGAATACAAATGGGATGTTCAGGGGGTTGAGAAAGCCGTGCCTTGCAGGCATTTCGGCCATGGTGAATCAGAAGATGCGAAAGATCAGTCCAGTTTTCTTGCGGAAAAAGAGCCATCAGGTCACGTTCAATCTTATCGGTATTCTTCTTCTCCCTGGTCAATCCCAGGCGATTGGAGATACGTCTGACGTGTGTATCCACCACCACGCCTTCATTGATATTGAACGCATTACCCAGCACAACATTTGCAGTTTTTCTGGCAGCTCCCCGAAGCGTGAGCAATTCTTCCATCGTGCTGGGTACTTTACCCTCAAACTCTTCAACGATGGTTATGGATGTCTCCTTCAATGAGAGTGCCTTGTTGCGATAGAAGCCGGTGGTGCGAACGAGCTCCTCGAGCTCTTGAAGCGGAGCTTCGGCCATAGTTTCGGGAGTGGGGTATGCTTCAAAAAGTGCCGGAGTTACTTTGTTAACCCTTACATCTGTACACTGTGCGCTCAGTATCGTTGCAATTAACAACTCAAATGGATTTCTGTGATTCAGCTCACAATGGGGATTCGGGTAGTGTTTGTAGAGTTCATCAAGGATTTCAGCTGCGCGCTCTTTCTGTTTCTTCGACTTTTTTGGAAGTTTGGCCACAAAGATCTTTTTTGTTTGATAATTACATAGTTTCTCAAGTTCGTAAATAACCCTGAGCTGTTCAAATGTAAAGGGTAGCCGGTTCAATCAAAACCCGGCTAAAACATTCATTGTGTAAACGAAGTAAGAGATGATAACATTCTTAGCGGTACAGAATTCATGAATTTTAGATGCAAGCTTTAAATAAAAACCTGGCCTGGGGCACGGTACTTCTGCTCACCCTCATCTATATACTCAGTTTTGTGGACCGGCAAATAGTGGCTGTTCTCGGAACTCAAATTCGGGATACACTAACACTGAGCAATCTGCAGATCGGACTGTTATACGGCCCTGCATTTTCATTTGTATATGCTCTTGCCGGATTACCAATGGGGCGTATTGCTGATAAAACATCCAGAAAAGCGATGATCTGCATTGGTCTGTTTGTGTGGAGCCTGATGACGGTTCTGAGCGGGTTTGCTGCCTCGTTTGCATTTTTGGTTACGGCCAGGATATTTGTGGGTATCAGCCAGGCCATGCTTAGCCCTGCTGTCTACTCATATCTGGCTGATACTTTTACACCCCAACAGAGGGCCACGGTTTTTTCGGTTTATGCCAGTGGGATATTTATCGGTGTAGGGCTGTCATTTCTTGTGGGCGGTACCATATCCATCCACTACGACTGGCGGATGGCGATGGTGGCTGTGGGCCTGCCGGGAATACTTCTGGCCCCGGTTGTGTGGTGGTATCTGAAAGAGCCTCAGCGAAAGAAGAGAATCGATGCCATGGAGCCCAATATGCTTCTGGAGCTCAGAAGTATGTTGAGCAAAGAGTCGATCCGCTGGCACTTAATCGGGTTCTCCTTTCTTGCCTGCACCGGCTATACGATCCTGGCTTTTGCCGGCAATGTATTTAACGATTTACATCAAAGGCCCGACCTTATTGCGCAGTTTGGATGGTTTATGTTCGGTGTTGGCGGAACTGTAATACTCTCGGGAAAAATCGCAGATCTTCTGGCTCGTAAAAATCCCGCAAACCGGTTCTGGTTGGGAATTGTGGCAGCACTGGCAGGGGTGCCTTTTTATCTGTTTGGGCTATTCAGCTCCGTACCGGAAACAGCGTTTCTGCTGATTGGAATTGGAGTACTCTTCTCATCATCCTACAATGGAGTGGCTGCCGCGCTAATTCAATATTTTGTAGAATCGAGGCAGAGGGCACTGGCCGGAGGGCTCTATCTGTTTGTGATCAGTATTGCCGGTTTCGGTTTTGGCCCGCCCGTAACCGGCTGGTTGATGGATTCGGTTTACAGCGGCCCTTATGCTGTATCTTATGCCATTCTAACGGTGATTCTTGTATGCGGCCTTGGCGCTACGGTTTCTTTTCTTAAAGCGATAAAAAGCTATCATAAAGATGCCATTTTAACTGAGTCCGTTTAGCCCGCACTTCTCACCCAAAATTATTTGTGCACTTCGAGCGAAGCGAAACACCATGAACTGCTCATTTTTTGAACGTGATAGCGCTCATTGTTTGTACACGAAGTGCTCATTTTTTTGTACGTGATAGCGAAATGTGGGTAAGCACCTTTATTTGCATTGACAAGGTATACCGCGTTACCTTAGCAGGGAATTTAAAATGATTGAATATTTTGGCTAAATCAGAAAAAACAGCACCGATCAAGAATGGCGATAAAACCACCTGGAGTGAATCGCCCTATCTTATCATCAAGGGATTTTTAATGGGTTCAGCCGATATTGTGCCGGGTGTAAGTGGAGGTACAATGGCGCTGATCACCGGAATTTACAATCGCCTGATTTTTGCCATCAAAAGTGCAGATTCAAAGGCCATCAGCAACACGTTTAGGCTTCGATTCGCAAAGGTATTTGAGCACTTTCACTGGAAATTTCTGCTGCTTCTTTTTACCGGAATGATTTTGGCGGTTATCTTTTTTACCAGAATTGTACCGCTCCAGGTCTATATGTTTACCCACCCTGAGATTGTGTATGGACTTTTCTTTGGGCTTATCCTGGGATCAATCTTCCTTTTGTTAGGGGAGGTTGAACACTCGAAAAGAAACTGGAGGGGAATTCTGCCGCTGGCCGCAGGTGGTCTGTTTGGTTTCTGGATAGTTACGCTGGTTCCCACCGACACCCCCGAAACTTTTTTGTTTGTCTTCCTGAGTGGTGCCGTATCGATCTGTGCCATGATATTGCCCGGAATCTCTGGTTCGTACATACTGCTCATCTTTAGGAAATATGATTATATCCTTACTCAACTTGGAAATATAGGATCTGCAGACACTCTGGCTGCAGCCCTGAATCTGATCCCTTTTATACTTGGTGCCGTTACCGGATTGGTGATTTTTACGAGGGTTCTATCCTGGTTAATAAAAAAACACTACGCTGTTACACTGTTGGTATTGGTTGGTTTTTTAGTGGGTTCACTCTATGTGATCTGGCCATACCAGGATCGAGAGTTCGAGGATATTGTTAGAAGTGTGGAGGTGTTGCCAATATCCGATCCGCTTGTTCAGGAGCTTTTAGAGAGGGATGGGTTGGGTCCGGCACCCATTTATCCGGCACCCAGTTATAAGAGAATTGGCAGGGTTATCAATCAGGAAGCTTCATTCGAGCAGTTTCGGAAAGTGGAGGTGGAAACGATTTCGAGAAAACTCGTGTCGAGCACACCATTTTTACCTTGGGTTGAAGAGGAAAAACCAACTAAAGCGGTGGATATTCGCGGTGGGATACTTGGAATGTTTGCGGGGTTGATGATGATAGGCGGAATTTCATATCTCAGGAAAGCCGGCCCGAATTCGGAAGCCTGATACAATCTGGGTAAGTATTAGTTAATGAATGCTTTAATCTCTGATATATTTATTTATAAGTCAATATAATTCGAATTATCCGAATGAATTTCCGTATAATGCAAATATAGAGAAAGTTAATTCTAACGGAGAAATTGACAATGATTAAGCTAAAAAAAATACTTGTACCCACCGACTTTTCCAAAGGAGCTGAAAGAGCCTATTCTGTAGCTCAAAATATTGCCAGCACGTTTGGCGGCACCATAGACTTTATTCATATCATCCCCACATTAAAGTACTTCAATGAAAGTATGAAGCGGATAGGTATTCCACTGGATATGGATGAGGATATCTATCCAAAAGTGATTGAAGAGTCTGAGAGTAAACTTAATAAAGCAATGAAAGAGTATTTGAGAGAGGAAAATAAAGGGGAATCCTTTGTCAAGATTGAACGTAAGCCATCAGAGGCCATTACCGGGTTTGCGGCCAAGAATGGCTATGACCTTATTGTTATGGGCGCAAAAGGGCTGGATGAAACCAAACTGCTTCGGGGATCGGTAACAGAAAGAGTAATCCGAAAATCCACGACGCCTGTATTTTCCATAGGTGAACGGTTTGATGTAAATAAAATCAAAAATGTGATGTTGACCACCGACTCATCTGAATTGTCGCTGGCTGCATTTCCCCTTGCAGCTGCCCTGGCTGATGCATTTAATGCTGATTTGACACTATTCCATGTGATAGAGCTTTATGGGAGTGTATCTGAGGATATTCCAAGATCTCCCCAAAAAGGTGAGATGCTATCGATTTATGAAGCACTCATTGAAAGAATTAATAAATTTCTTGCCAATCAGAAATATGAGAATATTCATATTCAGCGAACCGGGGTTACATTTGAGGATGAGGTTGTAATAACCAATGGCGAAGAGAGCCGTACTTTTTCACTGTTCACCAAAATTGAGAAAGGAGTATCGGCACATTACGAAATTGAGATTTATGCTGAACAGGAGGCCGATCTGGTTGTGATGGCTACGCACGGCCACAGCGGTTTTGCACATCTTATACTGGGCTCTACTGCTGAGAAGGTAGCGCAGTATATTAAAAAACCCGTGATAACCGTGAGGCCACAGGAGGAGGATTTTGAAAATTTGAATGCGTAGAATCAACCCCGGGTTGTTCTATCAATCGTTAAATCGGACTTCGGATATCGCAAATCGCATATCCTTCGATTTAGATGCCTTGGTCTGAATCGAAACCCCAATGATTTGACGATTTTTAAGATTTCCGATTTCCGATGTGCGATCTTTTTTATTCAAGTCCGATGTGATCTTAACACAGGCCGGTAACACCCCTTCCCGCACACCGCCCGTGGTACTCTCCCCAAGTGGAGATTGTATCACACATGAGATCCGAGTGGAGCCGTGAAACTCTTATCCAATACCCATCCCGGTTTTATAAAATAATCCGGAAATTTAAACTGATGACGTTCAGGCTATTAAATGAATTACAGCTGAAATATTGCTTTACCAACTTTACTCTTTATATCTAACGTGTTAATTAACAGTTGCTTTTTTAAAGTATAGATTGCAAATTTGCCGGCACAAAGAGAATATAGCAGAGAATAAAAAAAGCTGAATCTTTTCCTGAGTTCATACGTACGCGTGAACTGCTAATCCAAACATCAATTGCAGAGTATTATGAAACGTAAAAACAGAATCATATTAGGGATCTTGTGTGTGCTATTGCTGCCGATAACACTCCTTTCCCAAAATCTTGAAACCTTTGAGGAGCGGGTCACAGAGTTCACCCTCGATAATGGCCTCCACTTTATCATTGTTGAGAGAAGCGTGGCCCCGGTTGCCCACTTTTTCACACTGGTGGATGTTGGAGCCGCCAATGAGCCGGTTGGCCAGACCGGTATTGCACATATTTTTGAGCATATGGTTTTTAAAGGGAGTAAAACCATTGGAACCACCAACTATGAGGAGGAGGTGAAATACATCAATCAGATGGATGATGCATACACAGCCTGGCTAAGAGAGTACAATAAGTTTGAGCCGGATGAAGAGAAACTTGCCGAATTATGGGCGGCTTTTGAAGAGCTGCAGGAGAAAGCCGGCGAGTTTGTTGTGAACAATGAATTTACCCAGATCATTGAACGTGAAGGCGCTACCGGTGTGAATGCTTTCGCCTCATCAGACGCAACAGGATACTTTTACAGCCTTCCTCAAAACAAAGCTGAACTCTGGTTTATGCTGGAAGCGGATCGTTTTATAAACCCGGTTATGCGTGAGTTTTATGTTGAAAAAGATGTGATCTATGAAGAGCGCAGAATGAGAACCGATTCAAACCCGTTCGGTCGACTGCTTGAAGAGTTCTCTGCTACGGCTTTCTCGGCTCACCCCTATAAGAACCCGGTGGTTGGCTGGCCATCCGATATCCGAAACACCACTATTGCCGATACCTGGGAGTATCATGAAAAGTTTTATGCCCCATCCAGCTTTACCATCGCTATTGTGGGTGATGTGGATGCAGCGGAAATGAAGCGTCTGGCAGAGAAGTATTTCGATCCGATGGAGTACCGTGATCCGGCTCCTGAACTATTGGTTGAAGAACCTGTTCAAAGGGGAGAACGGCGATTTGTAATTGAAGAGAGCTCTCAACCGATTTATATCGAAGGATATCACACGGTAAATAACCAGCACCCCGACTATCAGGCGTTAACATTAATGAGCAGCATTCTAACATCAGGACGTACATCCCGACTGTATCGGAGAATGGTTGTGGAAGATCAAACCGCACTGCAGGTAAGCTCATTAAACGGGTTTCCCGGAAGCAAATATCCCGGCCTTTTTATCATGTACGCAATTCCAAACCAGGGAGTAGATATGGAGCGTATTGAAGAGACCCTGAGAGAGGAGTTTCAGAGGATCATCGACGAGGGTGTAACCGAAGAAGAGCTTGAAAGGGTTCGAACCAATGCCAGGGCCAGTCTGGTGCGATCTCTCACCTCTAACCCGGGAATTGCACAAACCCTGGCTTTTGCACACGTAAACGGAGGCAGCTGGAAAACAGCATTTACCGACCTCGACCGGCTGGCGGATGTTACCGTTGATGACATTCAGCGGGTGGCCAAAGAGTACATCAAAAAAAATACCCGAACCGTGGGTATGATAAAAAATGTGCAGGACGACGACGTTGCAAGCAATTAACTGAAAATACCAAAAAATGATTATGAAAATTATGAAACGTATATCCATACTCTTTTTCGCGCTGGTATTTTCCGTTGCCTGCGCAACACAAGAACAAGCTACTCAGCAAACACAACAGAGAGGGGTTCCGGTTGATGTTGAGGGCCTTACATACCCGGAACTGAATCCATACCAGATTCCTGAAATTGAAACCTTTGAGCTCGAAAACGGAATCAAATTTTACCTGGTTGAGGATGATGAAGTGCCGCTGATCAATCTGAATATGATTGTAAGGGCCGGTTCGTTCATGGAACCGGATGATAAAGTGGGGCTTGCCGGCATTATGGCAAATGTAATCCGAAACGGAGGCTCTGAGGCCTACCCTGAAAATGAACTCAATCAGCTGCTCGAAGATCGTGCGGCCAGGATAGAGTTTGGCATGGGCTTTACAAGCGGTTCGGTAACCCTGAACGCTTTAAATGAAGATTTTTATGACCTGCTGCCCGTACTGCTCGACGTGATGATGAATCCGCTGCTGCCGCAGGAGAAGATCGATCTTGCCATAACCCAGCGGCGTTCGGGCATTTCGCGCAGAAATGACAACGCCCAGCAAATTGGCTCCCGGGAGTTTGGAAGACTGATATATGGCGAAGATTCACCTCAGGGACGCATGATGGAGCACTGGACGCTGGATGCTATTACCCGTGAAGATCTCGCAGAATTCCACAAGAATGCCTATACCGGCGAAAACCTGATGATCGGCCTGGTAGGGGATTTTAAGGTTGAAGAGATCAAGCCGATACTGGAGCAGATCTTTTCTGAGATTCCGGCAGGTGAAAAAAATGAGATCGAATTACCGGATGTAGACTACAACTTCGATTCCTCGATCCATTTAGTGGATAAGCGCGATGTGAACCAGTCGGTGATTCTGATGGGGCACATTGGCGGTATGCGTGATAATCCCGATTATGCTGCCTTACAGGCGATGAATGAAGTATTGAGCGGTGGATTTTCAGGGAGGCTGTTTCAAAATGTCCGGTCTGACCAGGGCCTTGCTTACGCTGTATTTGGTAATTACGGGAGCAGCGCGCTCTTCCCGGGACAGTTCTATGCGGGGGTATTTACCCAGAGCAGCACCACGGCAGAAGCGATCAAATCGGTTCGAAACGAGATGATCAAGCTCCAGGAAGAGCCCGTTAGCCAGGAGGAGCTCGACGATACCCGTAACTCCATTTTGAACTCCCTTGTTTTCCGGTACGACAGTCGCAGCAGGGTGCTTCGCGAGCGCATGTCGAACGAATATCTCGGGCTGCCGGCCGATGCCTTTGAGTCGTACATCGAAGAGCTTCAGACTCTTACTCCGGCCGACATACAGAGAGTTGCAAGCCAGTATATGCGTCCGGATGAGATGCGAATCCTGGTTGTAGGGCATGGCGGAGAGATCGGAGATCAGCTTGATGAATTCGGTAATGTACAGGAAGTGGATATCGAAATCAGACGCACTCTTGAAGAGGAGGAAGTCGTTTCCGGTGATGTAGCCGGTGGTGCTGAGTGGCTGAATAAAATGTCGGGGGCCATTCTCCAAAACGGAAACATGGAGGGTACATTTAAACAGGAAGGAATTGTTGAATTGAACAGTCCCATGGGCGCTGTTTCGCTAACGCGAAATGAAGAGATCAACTTTAAAGAGAATACATTCCTTATTGAAATGTTGAATACTCCCCAGGGGGATATCACTTTTAACATATCCGGAAACCAGGGAACAGCAAGCCTTGGCGGACAGGAGTTTCCCCTGCAGCCGGCACAGATAGAACAGCAGCTGGGTGAGTATAAAGTGCACTACCTGAACATTCTTGCAAACAGGGATGAGTTTTCTGTTGATATGATGGGCACTGAAGAGGTGAATGGCGAAGAAACCATACTCTTGCGGGTACGGGGAGATAAGACATTGAATTTCTTTATCAATATGAATACAGCTCTACCTGTAAAAATGACCTACGAGGAATTTAACCCTCAAATGGGCGGCGATGTACTGGTTGAAATGTACTACAACCAATGGACCGTGAGCGATGGCGTGGCAGTCGCCTATGAAGTGGTATCCAAAGTGGCCGGCGAAGATCAGGCAACGGTCAGAATTTCCGACCACTCCATAGAGTAAGGCTGAAAGCTCAGTTTTTAACTAAACCTGTAAGATTGTTTATGGCAACACAGTCATGAAACTCATCTTACAGGTTTTTTAATGATCCGGAGAATTCTGACAGTGAATAATTACGCTTGATTTTTTTTCGGCCGGCAAACCGGATTAATTTATGGGTAAGATGCTCTGTATCTGCTGCCTCTTCAAGTTGAACTATCGGAGCATTTTTAATCCAGTGTTCGACACGGTCCTTAAATGCTGCATCCAGTTTGAAGATAACATGTATCCCCATCTCCTTCAGCGCAGCTGCATTGCATAGCTGTTCATACTGGTTTTGAATAGGTATAACCAGTAGTTTTTTCCCAAGGTACATGGCCTCGGCGCATGTTTCGAATCCTGCACTTGTAACCACACCGTAACTGTTTTTCATGCTATCAAGAAATGGCTTGTTTCCAACCGGAAACACATGCACGTTCTCTTTTTGATAGGGGGTATCGCAAAGAGGGGAGAAAAGCTGCCAATCCTTGCTTTTACACTGTGAAAATATCGATACAAGAGTTTCATGATCAAAAGCCGGTAGATAGACTGTAATGTGATTGCCTGGATTTGGAATCAAATCCCGTACATCTTTGCGGATAATGGGGGGGAGAATAAATGAATCGTATCGCTTAAAGTGGAAACCAAAGGGTCTGTTACAGGGAGCAAAATGGCGGAGTATCTGCTCTGCAATAAGAGATTTCTTACGTGGACGAGGGCTTTTTGGAGACAGAAATGCTGCCTGATGGCTCAGTCCAATAAGCGGTATCTCCGAGTTGAGTGCTGCCCAGGAAGTGATGGGTTCATAATCAGAAATAATAAGGTCATATTGATCGATCTTCAGCTGGTTAACATCCTGAAGAAAGGTAACAGGTTTAATGTTCAGTGCCGTTTGCAGATAAGAAACACCACCTTTCGAATCGTAGGCGAGACTTATTCCGCGTTTATGGATAATCGGGATATCATCCAGTGACATTTTGCAATTATACCCGCTAATTAGCACATCCACATCCGCTTTTTCAGCCAAAAGAGGAATGATTTCCCGTGCGCGGCTTATATGTCCATGGCCGGTTCCCTGTATTCCGTATAAAATTTTCATGATATGAGAACCCTGTCCTTTACGCTGTTCTTCCGGATCAGTTTCTCAATACGTTCACCGGCAATGTAGTCTTCCTCTTTGTATTTGTACATGGCCCACTCTTTGCCATCGTACTCAAGTGCTGTCAGATTCTCCACCCAGTCTCCCGAATTCATGTAGATGACCGACCCTTTCTCATTTTCATACCCCCGTATTTTCGGTTGATGAATGTGGCCGCAAATTACATAGTCGTATCCCTGATCGATAGCCAGGTCCATCGCTGTAATTTCAAAATCTTCGATAAACCGGACCGCTTTCTTTACGCTGTCCTTAATCTTTTTCGACAGCGATAGTTTGCCTCTCCCCATCCTTACGGAGATATTATTAATGGCACGATTCAGAAGAATGAGCAGATCGTAGCCGTGGCTCCCCACCTTCGCAATCCACTTGCTGTGCTTCATGGTAATGTCAAAAATGTCACCATGAAAAATCCAGACCTTCTCACCGTCCACATCCAGGATTAATTTGTCGCGGATAAAGAGCGGCCCCAACTGAAGGCTCGACACTTTACGCAATACTTCATCATGATTGCCGGTGATGTAATAGATATCGGTACCGTTGGCCATCATGGTGAGAAGAGTTCGCAGAACGATCATGTGTGATTCGGGCCAATAGTATTTTTTGAAGTTCCATATATCCACGAAGTCACCATTCAAAATGAGTACTTTAGGATCGATGGAGTTTAGGTATTGGAGCAGTTCCAGGGCATGGCATCCTACGGTGCCAAGATGGACATCAGATATAACTACGTATTCAAGGGTTCTTTTTTTCATATGCAGATGGTTGGTTTATTCCCTTAAATAAACCTGAGTTTTGTTACCCCATCATATTGCCAGTGTTAACATTCAGTGAATGAATTGTTAAGGAATTGTGACCGCATGAACAGCTGGAGGAATTGCTGTTACGGATATAGTTTATTGTTCAACTCTGTTAAAGGAGTGTCCCTCCGTCAGCCGACGGAGGGCAATGGGGGATGAGAAGAAGTGTACATAGACGAAGTTTTACACGTATAAATGGAGATTCTTCTACCCCTAGCCACAAAAACACTGGCTGGGGCCTCAGAATGACAATTACCGTATCAAAAAAAGGGCAGGCGAGGCAAAGCCATCGGCTTTGCCTCGCCTGCCTTTACTCCTATTTGAAACCATGTCATGCTGACGAATCCCGACAATGCTTTTTGTCGGGATGAGAAAGTATCTCCTTTCTTCTCCAACATCATGGATCAATCCATCGCACTTTATTGCCACGGAGTCACGGAAATACAGAGAAAACTCCGTGCTTTTCCGTGTCTCCGTGGCATTTTCTCACAACCTCTCAAATTGGTACTATTAGAGTCTTCGTTCTTATCTCGAATTCACGTTATATTCTTTCATATGAAATTCCGGCAGCGCTATTACTAATCTATCAATGGCTAACTGCTTATCTCTTTTCGCCAACGCTGAAAGAAACCCGCAAAAAGCGCGGGAATGCTGTCAGGTTTCAACCGTCACTTTAAGATTGACTTAACACTAGTATTTATCACGTTAATTTAAATTATGGCCAGAATCGTTCTTTACGGCAGTTACGGATACACGGGAAATTTGATTGCAGAAATTGCAGCGAAAAGTGACCGGGAGGTGGTGCTTTCAGGCAGGGATGAAGAGAAGCTGAAAGAACAGTCGGAAAGAGTAAAGATACCGTACAAAACGGCTTCTCTTGATTCCGCTTCAGATTTGGATGAGCTCTTGAAAGACGCTGAGGTGGTTCTGCACTGCGCAGGGCCCTTCGTTCACACCTGGAAACCGATGGCTGATGCGTGCCTCAGAAATGGATGCCACTACCTGGATATTACCGGAGAGATTTCGGTTTTTGAATCTCTGAAAGCAATGGACCGGCAGTTTAAGGAGAAAAAGATTATGGCGATGCCGGGAGTCGGTTTTGATGTTGTTCCTACCGACTGTATGGCCGCCTGGCTGCATCAACAGATGCCCGACGCCACTCACCTGGAGCTGGCCTTCCAGGGTGTGGGCAGCGGAGTGTCGCGCGGAACGGCAAAAACGATGATTGAAAACCTGGGCGAGGGCGGGGCTGTCCGGGAGAAGGGAATCATCAAAAAGGTGCCGGCCGCTTATAAAACACGTGAGATTAAATCGGGAGATAAAGCGGTCAGGGTTGTCTCAATTCCCTGGGGTGATATCTCAACCGCACACTTTTCAACGGGAATTGACAATATAGTGGTCTACACAGCCATGCCCGAAAAGATGATTCAGAGAATGAAGTGGTTAAATCGGTTAAAACCCATATTTAAATCAAAAAGGGTGAGAAACTGGCTGAAGAGAAAAGTTGACTCTCGTCCGGAAGGCCCCAATTCGGAAAAACGCATGAACGGAAGGTCATTGATCTGGGGTGAAGTCAGAAATGAGAAGGGCGACTCACTGGAAGGTTTCATCGAAACCAAAGAGGGGTATCAGCTAACAGCAGAGATGGCATGGAATATTGTGCTGAAAGTAAGCAGTGGGAATTGGTCAGCCGGTTATCAAACTCCATCAAAAGCGTATGGAGCCGATTTAATACTGGAAATAGACGGTACAACACGCAATCTTAAGCTCTGAATATTTTATTACAAAGATTATTTCTGCTGATCATGTTCCTGATTGTGAATATTTAAACGTACTTTTCTTACTGCTGTTAACAGCCCGGTAATAAAAGTAGCAGAGTTCTATTTATTATCCCGATCGAGGAGTGCAGTCTTATAATCACCTATGAGTCCCCAAAGAAAAACATCTTACAAACTCTTAATTATTGAGGATAATCCCGGCGACCTCACGTTGATTGAGGAGTATCTGAAGGAGAATGGATTGGGTGTAAATCCGGACTCAGCCAACACCTATAAAGCCGCAAAAGAGTATCTTTCGGGCAGTGAACCATCCTATGATGCCATTCTATTGGACCTGATTCTTCCTGATCTTGAGGGAGAGCCTTTAATTGAAGAGATACTTCAGCTTGCCGGCTCTATTCCGATAATTGTGCTTACCGGTTATTCAGACATCAAATTCGGGGTTAAATCACTAAGCCTCGGTGTATCCGATTACTTGATTAAGGATGAACTTTCTTCCGATATCTTATGGAAAAGTATCCGTTACAGTATTGAAAGGAGTTTGGTTTCGAACCAGCTAAAAGAGTCGGAGCAAAGATACAGACACCTGTTTGAAAATAACCCTTTTCCGATACTGATCTGGGAGCTTGAATCTCAAAAAATTGTAGATCTGAACAGGGAAGCTGAAATTAAATACGGGTATTCGAAAGAGCAGTTTTTGACGCTGAACATTCAGGATATCCAGCCTGAAAGCCCGGCCATTTCAAAACCAGATATTGAAAATGGGGAAGGCAAAAGCAGCCGGAGTATATCGAATGGAACATTTGTAAAACATCAGAAGAAAGAGGGAGACGTTTTTTTTGCGGAGGTAAAAAAACACTATATCGAGCACCTCGGGAAAGAGTCGGTTTTACTGATTGTGAATGATATCACAGATAAAATTGAGTTTCAGGAACGCATGCTCGAAAATGTACTGCGTGCCGAAGAGGAGGAGAGAAATCGAATTGCTAAAGAGCTGCATGATGGTATTGTTCAGCAGCTGGTTGCTTGCGGGATGTTTACACAACATCTTCATGAAAAGATCGGAAAGCCTGAGGAGATGAAGCAGGAGATTGACAGGCTATTTAATTTGATCAAACAGGTGACGCATGAAACAAGGGATATGTCGCACAACCTGAAGCCTGCCGAATTTGAATTCACGCCGCTTTCGCATCTCATTCAGCAGTTAACCCGTCAGATTTCAAAAGTGTCGGGCATTAGATTCGAAACCAACAGCCATCTTACCGAAAATCTCAAACTGGATGTCTATCTCAAAACCAATATCTACAGAATTCTTCAGGAACTCTGCTCAAATGTGATTAAACACTCAAATGCCGATGAGGCCGTCATTACCCTGGAAATTGTTGATCAGCTTCTTTTCTTATCAATGTATGATAACGGTTCAGGTTTTGAGGTCAATGCTCCGGAAGATTACGGGATAGGGTTGCGAAATGTAAGGAGCAGGGTGCATCGCCTTGGGGGAGATGTAGAGTTCAATGTGATGGAATCCAAGGGCTTAAAGGTGAATATAGAGCTGCCTGTGACTTAGCGGCATCTCGCTACAGCTCATACCGAGTGCCAGCGGCACGGAGTACATCGTAACCTTGGGTTCTCAACCCGGGGAGTCCAGTGGACGGCCCCCTCCACTGATCAAGTGCCTTCAGGCACGATACAGGGCCGGGATCGTCGTGGCAGATCACGAGCAGGCACATAGCTCAGGTGTGTGTGCCGTGCCTCCGGCACTTCTTCGGGGTGGGGTGGCCACCAGAAATCCCCACATTAAAATGTGGGGTTATGATGTTGGCCGTGCCGCTGGCACTTACTTCACTGAGTGCCGGAAGTTCGATCTGCATCTTACGCGAGGTCTCAACTCGGCACTGCCGCCGGCACTCTGTTTAACTCAGTGCCGGAGTCCGTGATGCATCTCCTCCAATGACTTAAGTAAGATGATCCACTCTCAATCGTTTTATGCGGGTTCCGGACAAATAGAAAAGGGCGTTTTCTAAGTATAATAGAATTTATTATTTATAGTTTGGGAAAAGTGTACATTTAAACACCGTAGGTATAAACACTTAACTATAGTTGGCTATAGAAATCGGTGAAATGTTTGTTACCATTAACGTTGGGAATCTATTACTCAATAAGTTTATAGATTTCAATAGTTAACTGGCGATATCGTGAGTTAAGATTTTTGTTTGAACAGGTTAAAACTTGAGGAGTTTATGTCTCACCTGACGGAAGAGTTAAAAAATCATTTCGATTATTATTGCCCCGCATCCGGCCCATCCCGTAAAGAATCCTTTTTCAACCGATGATCAATAAAACAGAGATTGCTTCAACCGGTACCATATGTGAATACGCTGATCTAAACTGGTTGATGTTCAGATTTTGTGTCGTGTTCATGTGGAACCGCTCTGATTTTATTGGTTATATGAAACCTAAGATGAACTCAATGCCAAATGGCAATTAAAGAAAAATATCAGGCACTGTTTGAAAACTCCATTACGGCGTTATTTATAACCCGGCCCGATGGTACCATCCTGGAGGCAAACAGAGCTGCATGCCGCATGTTCGGTTATTCGGAAGTGGAGTTCAGGAAGCTGGGGAGACAGGGCGTCATCGATCCAAATTCACCCGGATTGTCGGATAAGCTGAAGGAGAGAGAAGAGACGGGCAGCACCACCGGTGAAATGATTGGGATTCGTAAAACGGGTGAGAAATTTTGGTGCGAGTTCTCATCCTCTGTTTTTGACGATCCGGCCGGCGGTAAAATGGCCAGTATGGTGCTGATCGACATGTTCGATGCTAAAGACAGGCAAGAGAGCCTGAAGGGAGTGATGAACAATGTGCCCGGCGTGATATATCGATATGTAACGAAATCTGAGGGCTTTGAAAAGACGCAATTTGTGAGTGGTGAAGTGAAACAGGTTTTGGGCTTCAATCCCGATGAGATTTTTGAAGACGCGAGCCTTGGATGGAAGAATATTCACGAGGATGATGCAGAGCGTGTGGTTCACTCCATGAAACAAGCTGCAGATAAAAACACAAAATGGATATGTGAATACCGCTACCACCATCCGGATGGTACCGTTCGCTGGCTGAGGGGTATGGGCAACCCGGTAAGCAACAAAAACGGACGGGTGGTCTGGGATTCTATTGTGATTGATATTACAGCGGAAAAGAGAGCTGAAGCACGTAAAAATGAGGATGAAGAGGAGTTGACTCTGATTTTCGACACCATCAGTGATGCTATTTTTACACTCTCAGTTGAAAGTAATGAAACGTACCGGTTTTTGAGGGTAAATAATCAATTTCTCAAAAACGTTGGCAAACCACAAAATCAGGTAATTGGAAAGAAACTGGAAGATGTCATTGCACCGGAAAATATTTCCTTCGTAAAGGAAAAATACAGTGAAGCGATTGCCACTGGCAAAAATTTGCGTTGGGAAGAATCCATTCAAATCAAAAACGGCACAAAAACAGGTATTGTTAGTGTTACACCTCTATTGGATGAGGAGAGCAATTGTTATCAGCTTGTTGGCTCAATCAGTGACATATCAGAAAGAAAAGCTGCCGAAAATGAATTGACCAGGGTGCTTGATCAATCACTTGACGTAATTTGTACAATTGATAGTGAGGGCAAATTCGTAAAAGTCAGTGAAGCATCTTCAAAGATTTGGGGATATGAGCCGGAAGAGCTCGAAGGAAAAGCCTACATCGACCTGGTACATCCCGAAGATATTGAGAAGTCCAACAAGGTCGCTGAAGATATCATGAGCGGTGTGGATGTTACCAATTTTGAAAACCGGTACAGGAGAAAAGATGGTTCTGTTGTACCGAATGTCTGGTCGGCCCGATGGCATAAAGATGACAAACTGATGTATTGTGTGGCGAAAGATGCTACGGAGAGAATTAAGGCAGAGGAACTTGTTACAGGAGAAAGAAAGCGCTATGAAAAATTATTCCGAAAAATGCCGGCATTTGTTTCGATGATGGAGGGGCCCGAACACCGAAATATTATGGCTAATCCTGTTTTTTGCCAGGTAACGGGGCGGTCAGAGGATGATTTAATAGGAATAACAGCAAAAGAAGCTTTCCCTGAACTGGTGGATCAGGGCTTTATAGAGATATTGGATAATGTATACAAAACGGGTGAGCCTTTTGAGATAAAGGAAATGGAGGTGTATGTTGAGATATCAAAAGGGCAAGGCCCGGTGCGAAGATTTTATGACTTTGTCTATTTGCCGAATCGTGGTGTTGATGGTAAAATAGAGGGAATCCTTGCTTTTGGAATGGACGTAACACATCAGGTTGAGAATAGAGAAAATCTGAAAATAAGTAACGAAAGGTTCAAATATGTCCTTGAAGCATCTGAAGATGTGATCTACGAACACGATATGGTAGCTGATACGATTACACTGAGTGAAAATTTTCAGCAGATATTTGGCTACTCAATTGCAGACGAACCGTTTACACTGGAGAAATGGGTTACACTTTTACACCCTGATGATGAGGAGAGAATTAATAGCCGCCTCGAGAAAGTATTGTCTGACAGTAATGAGAATAAGTGGGAAGCGGAATTTCGATATGCAAAAAAAGATGGAAACTATGCATTCGTACTTGAAAACAGCTACATCATCAGAGATAATAGTGGTAATGCAGTTCGGATGATTGGATCTGTAAAGGATATTACAGACCAGAAAGTCAGAGAAATTCAAAAATCTCTTGCTGCTGATGTGAGCCTTTCTTTTAACCAGGCTGATGGTCTGAGTGAGGCAATAAGTAAAACTCTGAATCACATAGTTGATCTGAAAAACTTCGAACTTGCTGAATTTTGGATAGCAGACCGGGACACAAAGCAGTTGCAGCTTATTGCAGACCATTATGCCACCGGGGTCTCCGGGCAGTTTAAATCGGCATCCGGGGAAACGGCCTCGTTTAAAAAAGGAGAAGGGCTGCCGGGCAGTGCCTGGAAGAAGAAAGAGCCGCTTTTCTGGAGAAACCTGGATAAACGGAAATCATTTATTCGTAATGAACTGGCCAAAACCACCGGATTAAAAACAGGATTTGCCTATCCTGTATTAGATGGTGATGATGTAACAGGAGTGTTGGTTCTTGCGGTAAAAGAAGATCTGAAAACAGAGCCTTATTATTTGCCGATTTTCAGCGAACTGGCTGTTCAGCTTGCTTCCGAAATTAAAAGAAAACAGCTTGAAGTAGAACTTTCAAGAATTTTTGATTCAGCCCCGGACGGGATTATTGTATCCGGTTTTGATGGATATTTGAAGAAGGTGAACCCTGCATTTACTGAAATATTAGGATATTCTGAAGAAGAGTTGTTATCAACACCATTTATGGAGTTTGTACATCCGAAGGATCGTGAAATTACCTTACAGGCATATGAGAATGAAAATAGCGGTTTAGGTAAGTCTTATTTTATAAACCGCTATGTGAAAAAATCAGGGAAGATTGTCTGGATATCCTGGTCGATCAAAGTATTTCCGGAAGAAGAAGTTGCATATTCGGTAGCAAAAGATATCACCGATCAGAAAGAGCTGGAAGATTTGCTGAAACAGGCGAACCGATTGGCCAAAATTGGAAGCTGGGAGGTGGATTTAATCAATAATGAAGTCTATTGGTCTGATATCACGAGGGAGATCCATGAGGCAGGTCCGGGGTTTGAACCGGATCTTGAAACAAGGGTTAATTATTATAAGGAGGGCGAAAGCCGGGACAAAATCAGGGAGGCCCTTAACAGGGCGATTCAGTATGGAGAACAGTGGGATCTGGAGCTGGAGCTTATTACAGCCAAAGGAAACGATCGCTGGGTGCGGGCTATTGGTGAGGTAGAAATGGTTAACGGCAAGCCGGTTCGGATTTACGGCAGTCTCCAGGGTATACATCAAAGAAAGATAGCGGATCTAAAGCTTCAGGAACGCACCCGGCACATCAACGTTATTGCAAGCCTGAACAGTGCTCTGCTTAATTACGAAAACTGGTACGAAGCTCTTGAAACTCATCTGGATGAGATCGGAGAGGCGGTTCAATCTGACAGGGTCTACTATTTTGAAAACCGGTTTGATCCGGAAACCGGTGAGGGATTTGCCAGCCAGAAGCTGGAGTGGTGCAGA
>REDT01000171.1 GCA_007693295.1 Balneolaceae bacterium | reverse complement strand
TTTGCAACTGATTTAAGAATTACGGCCTTGTTTCGAAATCTTAGAAGAGGGTAGGTAAATAACGGCCTGGCATTTCTGCTGCGTGGCGACCATGCCCGAATTTAAGCAACAATCGCTTACACGTCAGCAGGAAATGCTTTGTTAGTGTTCAAAGTCTTGATAAGGTGAATTTACTTTAATTGGTTCTGCTGAAGGATGGTTAAATAGTGTACAGCTAAAATCAATCTTTCTCGCTCGAGATTGATTTTGAAATCTTCATTCATACGGAGCACAATGACATCCATAATAGTAGATATCACACCGGTAAATTGAAATGATCTGTTATACTCCGCTATAAGTGAATTCTTATTTGATGCATCTTTTAAAAATTCAGAATATTTACCTGTTCTTGAAATTGTGATCTCATTAATAGTGCCCGAATCGCTATTGTCACTGTTTTCAGCAAAATTTTGATATTCCCAAATTTCATTTATTAAATCAATCGGTATGTTATTTAGAATATATTCAAAGGAAGAATAATTGAAGTTTTGAAGTAAGTAATAGGGAGTAGTGCTAGTTTGATCAATCATTCTTTTAAAAAATTCTTCATAATGACACACCAATGAAGATTGAGTAGAGGTAGCACTTCTTATTTCCTCATCTACGAAATTTAATAGTGTTTGTAAATGGACTATTTCCAAGCTCGAAAAGTGTTTTGAAACAATATTGTCATCAACCAAAGACAATGGTTCATTATTTAGGCTATCAGGTGGAGGTAGCAATTCTTGCAATGAACTATCTGGATTAGCTGCATTTTCCCAGAAATCCTGATAGTATTTTATTTGTGCATCTAATTCTAAGGGTAAATTGTTTAAATGTCTCCAATAAGAAGTTATAATAATACCTGAAATATCATCTGGGTGGTAAATTCCCAAATCATTGAAGTATGTACTTAAACGGGACCCACCCCACAGTCTCCAATTGTTTCTCATCCAAAGGCCGAGACCAAAATGATATTGCCATAGGTCTTCCTCTGATTTTAAAGCTCGTAGGGAATCTATGTCATCTTGCTTAAGTATTATATTCAATTGATCAAATGAATCATTTAAATCTTTAGGAATGTAAACATCATCAATATGGGAAGAATTATTTGTTTTTGAAGTTTGAGCAGACTTGCATGAATTTATAGACACAGTTAAAGCAACCGTAAATAAAATAAGTGGTATGTGAAGCAGGAGTCTTTGCATAAAAATGAACACTAACACATTATTAATGAACATACCCCTTTTCAATAAATGACTCAACAACACTCCAAAAACTTGTTAAAATTAGATTTATGGGAACAATATTCAATTAAGAGATTCAGATAAAAATCTATTGAACTTTACTCAAAATTGTAGCTTTTCACAGTTCATCTCTTACTCCCGTTCAAAAACCGGCACCCCGTCCACAAAGGTGTAGATCACGGTTACATCCTTAATATCTGAAGGCGCCACATCAAAAAGGCTGTTCGACAGAATTGCGATGTCGGCCACCATGCCCGGTTCCAGGGTTCCCTTAAAATGCTCCTCCCCTGCGGCGTAAGCGTTGTTCACCGTGTAGGCCCTTAGGGCGGTCTCCACATCGATCCGTTCTTCGGGGAACCAACCGCCTTCGGGTTCACCATCGAGGGTTTGGCGAGTGACCGCGGCATAGATTCCCTGAACTGCGCTCGAAGGATACCACGAAGCATTGGTACCCGGCCAGTCGCTGCCGAAGGAGAGCATCACACCCGCATCATGCAGGGTTTTGAACGCATAGGCCCACCGCGAACGCTCTCCAATTCGCTCCTCCATCCAGCGCATGTCGTCTATGGCGTGATAGGGCTGCATCTCGGCAATAATTCCAAGGTCAGCCAGCCGATTGGCAACATCTCCATCACTTAGTACCTGGGTGTGAATCATCCGGAAGCGGCGCTCCTTTTCGCCATTTACCTCAATGGCGTGCTCGAATAGGGTTAGAAGCGAATCGATGGCGTGATCGCCAATGGCATGTACGTGTGGCCACAGACCATGAGCGTCGGCATTTACGATCAGCTCTTTCATATTTCCGGGCGGATACATCATCGGCCGCCAGGATCCCACTTCACCCGTAGTGAGATAGGGCTCATAAAACCTGGCCGTTGAATTGCCCATAATGCCATCCACAAACCCTTTGAGTCCGCCAATCCGTAACCACTCATCCCCGAACCCATGCTCAATTCCCACTTCAGCCAGCTCCTCCCACTTGTCGAGTGTGGGCCTCGCGTTGATACGTGCGGTAAGTTCGCCCCTTCGTTTCAACTCCTGGAATACACGCATCTGCGTGGCGCCGGTAATGTCGTGGATGGTGGTGACTCCATTCTCAGCCAGACGTTCAAGAGCCAGACGGGCTTCGGCCAGTCTCTGATCAAGCGTTCGTTCCGGAATCCGGTCCAAAACCCTCTCTGCAGCAGCCGGATAGAGAATTCCTGTAGGCTCACCCTCTTCACACTCTACCCCCTCCCAGTTACAGTCTATGCCCTCCTGTTCCAGAACAAATGTATTTGCAAGAAACATCTCCCTGTCCCAGCGGTGCAGCAATACAGGGGTTTCCGGTGTCAGGTCATCAATGTCATGTTTATGCGGTTTCCAGGGCTCCCTGTCTTCTCGTTCACTTCCGGTATCCCCCATGGCCCACTGCTCATACGCTCCCCACATTCCTCCGGTCATCCACATTCCATCCGGCAACCGGTCTTGAGTTTCAGATACTCTCTCCCTCAGGGCATCCGAATCGGATACATCCAGAAGATTAATCCCCATCAAGAGTTCGCCGGCACGGTTAAAGTGCGTATGGTTATCGATAAAACCGGGCACTACCATGCCATTACCGGCATCAATAATTTCCGTATTTGCCCCGCGATGTGAGTCAACCTCACTGTAAGTGCCAACAGCGAGAATTCTGTTTCCTTTTATGGCAATAGCTTCCACCATGGGCTGATCATCACTCCCGGTCCAAATGGTATTGGCAGTTATGATATAATCGGCCTGGTCTGCATTGCCGCATGAGGCCAGGAATAGCAGTGAAGTGATGAATAAAATGAAGAATCCGGGTTTCATAAATTTTTACGTTTTGTTAATCAGGCTTGTTAAAAAAGAAGATAATTACTGAATCTGCAAGCTCACCGGGCCTGCTCCCGTTTTAATTGTGATTTCAATATAGGTGTTTTGTAAAAGTAATCTGTACTGAAGCTGAGTAAGCTGATTCTTTTACAAGATCATGCTTTTATACACGTTAATTTAGCATATAACACTAATGAAACCACACTACAAATGAAACTCAACAAAACACTAACCTCACTCTTGTTAACCGGCGCCCTGTTGTTTTTCACATTTGGATGCGATCTGGATTCAAATATTGAAGAGACGACTGCTACAGCAACAATTATGGCTGAATTTATTGAAGCTGAGACCGGCGAACCTATTGCCGCAGTTAATGTACTGGTACTTGCAGCGTTTGATGGGTCCGATAATCTAATCGAGCAAGGCGTAATTCAAACTGACGAAAATGGAAGCTTCGAATCTCCTATATCATCATTGCAGGAGACCACCATTACCCTGCTTGAATTTAACCTGGATATAGACGGTGAAGTATATACGGTTCAGCAAGAGGTAGAACTCGACCTCAGATTCGAGGAGCCCTTTGACAGCGTAGATCTGTCATTTGAAATCGAGACAAATGGCAATGATAGCTAAGGGTAAACGTGAATAGAATCAGAACTTGAAAATAATCAATAAATGAGCCGGACGCAGCCCGGAACATGAATCGAGAATTCCGGATCTGATCAGCATCATTTCAATCATGGGGTTCAGGCTCTTTGAGACACATGACGTTTTGATCTCTGTTTTTTATCAGCTAAACATTAATTCGTCTAAAGACCCTCTTTTCGATTGTCCCGAAAGAGGGTCTTTTACTTCCGGCTACGCTCTCAAAAACCTGTTCTGCCCCTAAGATCCGGGCCATCGCTGCTCCTCCCGAAAATACTCTCCCACAGCTCCCCACGCCCCACCACAATCAACCAAACAGAGGCAAATATCGCCTAAAATAGTACTGCAGGTTCGTTTTTAAATAATCGGTAAAGGCTCTCAAAAATACTTATTTGCATTAATCACTTTTTTTCTTGACAAGATAGAGGTGAATAGGGTACATTGTGGGCAGAAGTGGGAGATAGTGGGGAATTATTTAGCAAGATTCCATATACCGGCTATCGAATCGTATTAGCAATCGTAATATAGAGCCAAAACCTGTGCCAAGTTTCAAAGGGGAATATGAACACAGCGTAGACAATAAGGGAAGGGTAGCCTTTCCTGCCAAGCTGCGCAAAGCTCTCAGTGCTGAGGCACAGGAGAGCTTTACCCTGCTGCGCGGACTTGAGCCCTGCCTCTATCTCTACCCTCTTGATGAATGGGAGCGTGTTGAAGAAAGACTCTCTCAGGTAAACAGTTTTTCTCGAAAAGGCCGCACGGTTAAACGAAACTTCCTGCGATCGGCAGAAGACCTGACCCTTGATAAGCAGAATCGTCTTTCACTACCCGCCCACCTGATGCAGCTTTCAGGAATCCGCGATACTGCCATCTTTATCGGAAGCGGAGAGTTAATTGAAGTCTGGTCGCCTGAGAAACTCGAAGAAGCTGACGAGAACCTCAGTCGTGATGATTACGAAGAACTTTTTGAGATGGTATTAGGCGGTAATGAACATGGAGATTGATATGACTACATACCATCCCCATATACCGGTGTTACTGGATTCATCCATCGAATACCTGATTACCGATCCCAATGGCATCTATATTGATGCAACACTTGGCGGTGGCGGTCACAGTAAAGCCATTCTCGATAATCTAAGCAGTTCAGGCAAACTTTATGGTATTGACCAGGATCGCGAGGCACTGCAGGCGGCAGGTGAAAGAATTGGCGATGATTCACGATTCATACCTGTAGAAGGAAATTTTGGATATCTCACCACTTTAATTCCTGCAGAAGATCACGGATCCATAGCAGGAGTACTTCTCGACCTGGGAGTGTCTACACACCAGATCAGAGAACCCGAGCGCGGTTTCAGTTTTCAGCACGACGGCCCCCTCGATATGCGAATGAGCGACATGAGCGGAGTGTCTGCCTACAAGGTTGTAAATGAATATGAGTATGAAAGACTTCGCGACGTAATCTTCCACTATGGAGAAGAGCGTTTGAGCAGGGAGATTGCACGTGAAATTATCAACAATCGGCCCATTGAAACCACCGGTGAACTTCGTGATGTGATCGAAAGCGTTGTGTATGGCAAGCACACGATTAAATCGGTAGCCCGGGTTTTCCAGGCCATTCGAATTGAGGTGAACCGCGAATTGGAGGTACTGAAGCTGGTTCTGCAGGAGTCTCTTGAACTGCTACAGCCAAAGGGCCGAATTGTGGCCATCTCCTATCACTCGCTGGAAGACCGTATTGTGAAGAATTTCTTCAGAAGCGGAAATTTTGAAGGTACCGTCGAAAAAGATTTTTACGGCAATCCACTGCTACCCATTAAAATGATAACCCGGCAAATCGTTGTTCCTTCAAAAGAGGAGACCGCACGAAATCCCGCCGCACGCAGTGCAAAGATGCGGGTAGCTGAGAAGCTTGAAGTTGAGGAGGCCGGATAATGTACGTAAAAACTCCCCTAGCAGAAAAGCGTGTTAAACCAAATCGCCGCGGTATTTCCGGCGGAAAACCTGCTGATCGAAAACAAAAAGATCTTTTTTCAAATGGATTTCAAACAGGCGGCTCTGCCCCTACATTTGGCAGACGCATAAACCAAGATACCCCTAAAACGAAAAAATCCCTTCCGGCGTTTACCCCCTGGAAGGTCATACTTGCAAGCCTCTTGATCGGGGTTTGCGGGTTTATCTATATCGGCCATGTATTCAGTACTCAACAGACGCTGCAAGAAGTTCAGCGTCTGGAGAATGAATTCAACAAGGCCCAACGGTTATATAATGAGAAAAGACTGGCATACGACCGCATGGTAGGTCCGAAAGAGATCTACCAAAAAGCCCGTGAGCAGGGCTTTATCAATGCGGGTGTTGCTGATCAAGTCATCCACATAAAACCGTAATAAGAATGAACGAACGCACTTCCATGATGGGGCGAATGTTTATGCTGCTGGGGCTGATCCTTCTTCTGCCCGTAGCCATTCTTATACAAATTCTTCGGATTAATGTAATCGAGGGGGACGGGCTCCGTGAGCTCTGGACTTCTCAGGCCATCGACTTCATCTCGATACCCGCACAGCGTGGAAATATTTATGACGCAAACGGCTCCCTTCTTGCCACCAACAGCGTGACCTATAAAGTAGCGGTAGACCCACTGGCTCCGGGCACTACTGCAGAACAGCTTGGCAATGTAACAACAGTGCTTAGCAGCCATACCGGCCAGTCTGTAAGTCACTACCGAAACAGGATTCAAAGCTCTCCTCGCTCCCGGTATATCGTTCTGGAGCGAAGCGTAAGCGTACACGCCTATGAAGATTTAAAAGAGCTCGGAGTTCGCGGTGTCATTCTTGAAGAGGAGTACAGGAGAAACTACAATTTCGGTTCTCTATCCGCACAGGTTCTTGGATTTGTGAATCACAATATTGACGGTATGTCGGGCCTTGAGGCGCGTTATAACACGGTTTTAAAGGGAAATGATGGTCTTCAGCAGGTTAGGAAGGATCGCCAGAACCGAATTTTCTCCTATGTAGGTGCCCCAAGAAAGTTACCCCGGCAGGGCTACTCGCTTCACACTACCATTGATGCTTTTATTCAGGCCATCACTGAAGAGGAACTGGAAGCCGGTATCAAGAGGCATCGCGCAAAATACGGTACAGCTATTGTATTAGACCCTAAAACCGGTGCCATTAAAGCGATGGCCAACTACCCTACCTACGATCCCAACAATCCCGCCACCATCGACAGTGAAAACCGCCGGAATTTTGCCGTGGCCGATATTATTGAGCCCGGTTCTACCTTTAAACTGGTAACCGCCATTGCTGCAGTTGAGCAGGGTGTGATCGATTTTGATGAAATTTTTGAAACTCCTGAAAATGGCCGGAAAATGATCCATGGCCAGATGATGCGCGATCACGATCCTCTTGGAAATCTTGACTTTACCGGAGTGTTTGCCAAATCATCCAATATCGCCACTTCTGAAATCGCCATGCGTATGGAGCCGAATACGTTCTACCAGTATGCGCGAAATATGGGTTTTGGCACCCCAACTAATATTGATCTTCCAAATGAACTTGGCGGCAGACTGCAGCGACCGTTTGAATGGAGCCGTGTAACCCTGCCTTGGATGTCGATTGGATATGAAGTCCAGGTCACCCCTATTCAAATTGCGCAGGCCTACGCAGCATTTGCAAACGGAGGCATGATGATGCGTCCATATGTGGTAGATCGTATAACCGACGAGCTTGGGAATGTTGTTGAAAAAACCAAACCCAATCCGGTTCGCCAAATTGCAAAAAAAGAGACCATCGAAAGATTGCTTCCCGTTTTTGAAGAGGTAGTAAGCGATTCAGGTACAGCAGGTTGGGCTTCGGTAGACGGATTGAGAATAGCCGGTAAAACAGGGACTGCTCAAAAGTTTATTGACGGCCGCTATCAAACCTCATATCGGGCATCCTTTGCCGGATTTTTTCCGGTTGATAATCCCCGCTATGTGATGCTTGTTATTTTAGATGAACCCCGGTCAAGTATTTACGGGGGATTTACGGCAGGATCCATATTTAAAGAGATGGCTATACGCATTGTTGGCCTCGATAATGACATTCAGCGTTCACTTCTGCCTGATGCCGCAGCCATTGCCTCAGGCGATACCCGGATTGCCCCGTTTGTTGAAGGGCTTAAAAAAGAGGATGCACGCCTGATTTTGCATCAAAACAATATTCCTGTAACCACTACCGGCAGGGGTAATTTTGTACTTGAACAAGCACCCGCTGCAGGAGAAAATTTGAATGGAAACACTCCGTTAAAATTGAAGTTGGGAGAAGTAATGCCCGACTCCATTCCGGATGGATTTGCCCGCATCCCCAATCTGAGGGGAATGAATATGAGACAGGCAACCAACCTGCTGCTAAAAAAAGGACTTTATATCGAAACAATTGGCTCAGGAACCATTTATACACAGTTTCCACGCGAGGGCGACCTGATGCGCCAGGGACGAATCGTTACCGTTCGAGGCCGCGCGCAATCCATGCAACAAGCAACCATAGCAGCTACTAAATAATGACTTTCGAAGAACTCATAACATTTTGCAAGCCGGTTTCTGTTCGGGGTGATATACCCGACAGCCTGGGTGCACTTTGTCAGGATTCACGTGAGGTGAAACCGGGAGATATCTTCATAGCTGTAAAGGGTACCCAAACAGACGGGCACAACTACGCCTCTGCAGCAGCCGAGAAGGGCGCGGCTGTTTTAATTGTTGAAGAAGAGGTGCATGTTGCACAAAAAACGGCCGTCCTGCAGGTAGAGAACAGCCGGTCACTGCTCTCCCCTCTTGCCCTGGAGCTTGCGGGAAATCCGGATAAGAAATTAAAGATTATCGGTATAACCGGTACCAACGGTAAAACCACGGTTGCCACGCTGGTTTGGCAAATACTGCGAAGGCTGGATAAAAAGTCGGCCCTGCTTGGTACCGTAAGTAAAAGAATTCATGATAAAGAGCTCTCAAGCCGGCTTACCACTGCCGACCCCATAGAGCTGGCCGCCGACATGCAGGAGATGCTTAAAGCGGGCTGCGAATACCTGGTGATGGAAGTTTCATCTCACGCGCTGCATCAGCAGAGGGTAAAAGGGATATCGTTTGATGTTGCTGCATATACCAATTTGAGTCACGATCATCTCGACTATCACAAATCGATGGATGAATATGCCGCTTCAAAGAAAATGCTTTTTAACGGCCTGTCTGAATCAGCCATTGCTGTAATTAATGCAGATGACCTCTACGGCTCTTACATGGTTAAAGATACATCTGCTAAAGTACTTGATTTCTCTTTTAAAAACGGCGCTGTGATCAGCGCTTCAATCGATCGTCTCACACCGGCCGAAACCGTACTGGACCTGGAAGGAGTTAAGATTCATACACCACTGATCGGACGGTTCAATGCCGCGAACGTAACGCAGTCTGTTCTGATTTGCTATGCCCTTGGCTATAACAGTGACATTGTTGCGGATCACGTTCCACACTGCACCGGTGCGGCCGGGCGAATGGAAAAAGTAACCGCTGACGGCTACGCGGATGACAAACCGCTCGTTATTGTAGACTATGCCCACACACCCGATGCTTTAAAGAACGTGGCCTCTACCCTTGCCGAGCTCAAAAGATCAGATCAGGAACTCCTAATTCTTTTTGGATGCGGCGGCGACCGTGACAAAGGCAAGCGGCCTTTAATGGCCAGAATTGCCGCAAAATTTGGCGACAAGGTGATTGTAACTTCCGACAATCCCAGGTCGGAAGATCCGGCACGGATTATTGACGACATCAAAGCCGGTTTTTCCAAGGCTGATCGGTTTGAAGCTATCGTTTCTCGCAGGGATGCAATTCGTAAAGCCATTCAAAGCAGTGACGGACAGTCCATTGTGCTCATTGCCGGTAAAGGCCATGAAACCTACCAGGAGATTAACGGAGAAAGAACTCACTTTGATGACCGCGAAGAGGCCAGGCGAGCTCTCTCCGGTCAGAATGGACCTCTTAAAAACAGTGAGGTGAACTGATGTTATACTCACTGATTGACTGGCTGAACCAACTCTATAGTCCACCGGGTTTCGGCGCCTTCGATTATATTACAACCCGAACGGCTTTTGCTGCTGCTACTGCTCTGATCATTAGTCTCATTATTGGAAATAATATCATCAATTGGCTGCAGAGAATGCAGTTAAAGGAGACCATACGCGACGATATCGGCCTGGATTCGCACCTGAGTAAAGCCAACACTCCTACCATGGGTGGTGTTATTATCATCCTTGCAACGGTAATACCGGCCCTGCTCTGGATGAACATGAGCAGTATCTACACCTGGATGATCATTTTTGTTACGCTTGTGCTCGGTCTTGTGGGCTTTATTGATGATTACATCAAGGTAGTTAAGAAAGATAAATCGGGTTTGCACGGCTGGTTTAAAGTGGGCGGACAAGTGTTTGTCGGGCTTGTACTGGGGTCGTTTCTCTATTTCTGGCCAGACTTCCAGGAGTTTAATACACTGAGTACCGTACCGTTTTTGAAAGACGTAAACATTGACTATGCATTTTTAGGGGAAGAGCTTGGATGGCTGATCTATATACCTTTGGTTGTTTTCGTAATCACAGCTGTAAGTAACTCAGCTAACCTCACGGACGGACTTGACGGATTGCTCTCCGGCACATCTGCAATTGCCGGTGTTATTTTAGGAATTTTTGCCTACGTATCGGGCCGGGTCGATTTCTCAGGCTTTCTGAACATCATGTATCTGCCCGGCTCGGGTGAGCTTACCATTTTCGCAGCATCGCTGGTTGGGGGGTGCCTTGGATTTCTCTGGTACAACTCACATCCGGCAACCGTTTTTATGGGAGACACAGGATCGCTGGCAATTGGCGGAGCCATTGGTGCCCTTGCCCTTATGATTCACAAAGAGCTGTTACTGCCCATTATTTGTGGCGTATTCGTTGTTGAAACACTCTCTGTAATTATTCAGACAACCTATTTCAAATACACTAAACGAAAACTGGGTGAGGGAAAGCGTGTCTTTTTAATGACCCCCATACACCACCACTTTGAAAAAAAGGGATGGCCGGAATCCAAAATTGTAGTCCGATTCTGGATCATCGCCATACTGCTTGGAATTATCAGCCTTCTAACCCTGAAACTGCGATAATGGATGTAAGAGGAAAACATATCGTCATTGCAGGTGCAGCCCGAAGCGGAGTAGCTGTCTCAATCCTTTTAAAGCAAAAAGGCGCAATACCTTTCCTGTCTGATTTCGGACCGGTGAAGGATGAGCTTGCCAATCGCCTTCAGGAAGAGTCGATCTCATTTGAGCAGAACACACACTCGGAAACGGCGATGAACGGCGAGTTTTTAGTGCTCAGCCCGGGTGTACCCTCAACCTCCCCTATCGCCTCTCATTACCGTGATGCAGGCAAAAAGATCTACTCGGAAATTGAGGTTGCAAGCTGGTTCAACAACTCACCCATTGTGGCGGTAACGGGAAGTAACGGTAAAACAACCGTGACCAGCTGGATGGCGCATACCTGGAAAGTTGCTAACCGGGAGTATCTGCTGGCCGGCAATATCGGCACTGCTTTCTCCGAGCTGGTAGAACACTCTTCGCCCGATGTGGCAGCCCTGCTTGAAATCAGCAGCTTTCAGCTCGATCATATCGACAGTTTCCACCCGGAAATCAGCATGATTTTAAACATTACCCCCGATCATCTCGACCGGTATAACAACAGTTTTGATCAGTATGCCGGGTCGAAAAAGAGTATCACAAAAAACCAGTCATCTGACGACTGGTTCATCTACAACTTTGATGATCCTGTTCTTTCAGGATTTGCCAAAGAGCTATCGGCTAAGGAGAACAAACCCCGCTTACTCTCTTTTTCATCTACAACTGAAGTGCCCAATGGTGCTTTTGTACGTGGCGGACAACTGGTTTTAAAAATCAACAACGAAGAGGAGTACCTCATGCAAATAGGAGATATCTCACTGCCGGGCAGGCACAACCTGAATAACGGTATGGCAATGGCACTGGCAGCCCGGGCATCAGAAATCCGGAATGAATATATACGTGAAAGCCTCAAAACTTTTGAAGGCGTGGCTCACAGACTTGAAGTAGTGAGAAACCTCAACGGTATTCGTTTTATTAACGACAGCAAGGCAACCAATATCAATGCAGTATGGTATGCCCTCGACAGTTTTAATATGCCGCTTACACTCATTTTAGGAGGACGCGACAAAGGCAATGACTATCTCGAACTGGAAAACCAGATCCGGGAGAAAGTTCATACGGTTATTGCCATTGGTGAAGCGAAAGAGGCTATCAAAAAGCAGTTAACTGATGTTGTGCCAAACCTGCTGGAAGCCGAAAGCATGAAAGAAGCCGTGAAACTGAGCTTAAAGAGTGCTAAACGGGGCGAATTGGTGCTGCTAAGCCCTGCCTGTTCCTCCTTCGACATGTTTGAAAATTACGAGCATCGCGGAAATGTGTTCAAAGAAGCGGTACTGGAGTTGTAAGAGTAGCAAGTAGCAAGTTTGAAAATTTTAAGTCTGTACAACAATTAGAATTACTGAAAAATAAACCCCTGTCACTTAAGCCTAGGCATAATTGACCTGAACCCTGAAACCTGAGCCCTGTACCTTGTATTACACCACACCAAATACCAAAGTCGGATCCATTTTTGGAACCACACAAGCCGAGCTTGAGACGCCCGTACAGACGAGCGACCGGGTTATTCTTGTGTGCGTGTTCATGCTGATGATCTTTGGTGCCATTGCGGTCTACTCATCCATTGCCTATTTCGCGCAGATGCACGGTACCACGGCCGGCGCGCTGGTTACAGGCCATATTGTAAAGCTGGGGATTGCCTTTATTGCCATGCTGTTTGTGTCGAAACTGAACTACAGCGTGATGGCCCGCTTTAGCCGCATGGCTGTGGTATTGAGCTGGCTATTACTTTTTGCGGTGATGATCTATGGCGATCTTGTTTTTGGTGCGCGCCGTTCACTCTCCATCGCCGGGTTTTCGTTCCAGCCCTCCTCGTTCGCCGCCATTGCACTGATTTTGCATGTAGCCGTTCTGCTCCATGAAAAGCAGGACTATATCAAAGATTTTAAACGCGCTTTTCTGCCCATATTGATTTGGGTAACCATTACCTGTTTCCTCATTGCGCTTGAAGATTTCAGCAGTGCTGCCCTGCTAATGGGTATCTGCATCTTCCTGATGTTTGTGGGACGAATCAGTAGCATGCAGATATTCGGCCTCATTCTGATCGGCCTGTTGGGCGGAGCCGCACTTGTATCCAGTTCAGCTGAACGACAGAGCCGGGTAACGCAGTATATCACCCAGATTGTGGATATCAACAGCCAAAACCTGGAATCGACACACGGTTACCAGGCACAGCAGGCGCATATCGCCGTGGCCAAAGGTCAGCTTTTTGGCGTGGGAATCGGAAAGAGCACGCAGCGCGATTTTCTTCCGGCCCCGTATAACGACTTTATTTTTGCCATCATCGCCGAAGAGTACGGTTTGATCGGCTCATTTGCAGTGATTCTCATTTTTATGGTGATTCTCTACCGCGGCATTGCCGTGATAGCGCGCCAGGCACCCGATGTACTCGGAACACTGATGGCCGTTGGGGCCACACTTATGATCACCCTCTATGGATTTGTAAACGCCGCCGTTGCCACCGGGCTGTTCCCGGTTACCGGGCTGCCTATGCCTTTTATCAGTTATGGCGGAACTAGCATGCTTTTTGCCGGTGTGATGGTGGGAATCCTTTTAAATATTTCAAAGTATAACCGACAGATTCAAAACCGATTTTATAACGGCTGATGACAACCGCAACAATGAACATATCATCCACAGACACCCCCGCCGTTGCCGGAGAACCCATTCGGGTTCTTCTGGCAGCCGGTGGAACGGGCGGACATGTGTATCCGGCTATTGCCATTGCTGACGCCATCAAAGACCGCTCTCCCGGTTCGGAAATCCTTTTTGTGGGAACACGCGATCGTATGGAGTGGCAAACCGTACCCAAATCGGGATATGAGATTAAAAGCGTTTGGATCAGCGGTTTTCACAGGCGGCTAACCCCACAAAACCTTCTGTTCCCGGTTAAACTTTTAACCAGCATCATACAGAGCTATTCAATCCTGAACTTTTTTAAACCTGATGTTGTAATCTCCTGCGGAGGATTTGCTGCCGGGCCGATTGGGTGGGTAGCAGCTAAAAAAGGTATCCCCATTGTGATACAGGAGCAAAACAGCTATCCGGGTGTAACCAATAAGTTACTCGCAAAACACGCCTCACTGATCTTCACAGCGTTTGAAGATGCAGCCGATTATCTGCCGAAGGAGAAGATTTCCCTCACCGGAAATCCGGTCAGAAAGCAGCTTACGAAAAGTGACAGGAGTGTATCACTGGAGCAGTTTGGTTTTAAAAAGAAGAGGCCCGTTTTATTGGTTTTGGGAGGAAGCGGCGGCGCATTGGCTTTAAATAATGCCATAAAAGAACATATTGAGGAGCTGCACGATTCATTAGGAATTCAGATTATCTGGCAGTGCGGCAAGAAATATTATGATGGCCTCAAACAAACCGTTGATATTGAGGAGTTTTCAGGCCTCAGGCTGGTACCCTACATAGAAAATATGCCTGCTGCTTATAGTGCTGCAGACCTTGTGCTTACGCGGGCCGGGGCCAGTACCTGCAGTGAATTGATGCTATTGGGTCAGCCGGCTATACTTGTGCCCTCTCCCAATGTTGCCGGCGATCATCAGTCGAAAAATGCACAGTCGATGGTCGATGCCGGTGCTGCTGTCAGGCTGAATGAAAAGAAGCTTGTGGGGAAATTACCCGACACTGTTAAGCAGATCATTTTTGATCATGAAAAACTGAACAAGATGAGCAAGGCCATGAGCGGCCTCGCGAAACCGGATGCGGCTTCAACCATTGCAAAAGAAATTTTCACCCTTGTGACGAACAGAGACAATGAGTAAAAAAATTCAAACACAACCCGTATTTGGAAGAACCCGGCAGATCCATATGGTAGGAATTGGCGGAATCGGCATGAGCGGTATTGCCGAAATACTTCTGCTTCGCGGTTACCAAGTAACCGGATCTGACAACAATCTTAGTGAAACCACGAAACGCCTTGAGGAACTTGGTGCCAATATCTTTATGGGCCATAATGCTGCCAATATTGAAGGAGCTGATGTCGTGGTCTACACAAGTGCAGTTACCGCAGAGGAGAATGAGGAGACAAAAGCAGCTATCGCAAACCAGATACCGGTCATTAAACGATCTGAGATGCTTGCTGAGCTGATGCGGATGAAATACGGTATCGGCATAGCAGGCACTCATGGTAAAACCACCACCACTACCCTTGCAGGCCATGTGGTTCAGGATGGAAGCTTTGATCCCACCATTATCGTTGGCGGACGGGTTCACAGTTTTGACAAGACCAATGCTGTTGTTGGCAAGGGTGATATCATTATCGTAGAAGCCGATGAATTTGACAGAACATTTCTCAGGCTCTCACCATCCATGGCTGTAATCACCAACATCGAAGCTGAGCATCTCGATATCTATAAGGATTTGGATGATGTAAAAGAGGCTTTTATTGAATTTGCCAACAAAGTACCGTTTTACGGAGTGGTAATTGTCTGTCTCGATAACACTGCCGTTCGGAGCATTCTGCCCCATATTAAACGCAGAACTATCAGCTATGGATTTACACCACAGGCACAGGTTCGGGCTATTAATGTTAGCCAAAAGGAATTCAGAAGTTCGTTCACGGTTCTGTTCGAAGGAAAAATATTAGGCGACATTGAGATCCTGGCCCCCGGCGAGCACAATATTAAGAACGCCCTCGCATCTATTGCCATTGGTCTGGAGTTAGGCATGAAGTTTAAGGATATCAGGTCGGGACTTGAACGGTTCAGAGGCGTTTTCAGAAGGTTCCAGGAGAAGATGAACCATAAAAACGTACTGGTAATTGACGACTACGCCCACCACCCCACCGAGGTGCAGGCCACTATAGAGGCAGCACGAAGCGGTTGGGAAGACCGGCGTATTGTAGCTGTATTTCAGCCGCACCTCTACTCAAGGACGCAACAAATGTACCAGGAGTTCGGCCTCTCCTTTTTTGATGCCGAAGTTCTTGTTGTAACCGATGTGTATCCATCACGGGAAAAGCCTATAGAGGGCGTAAACGGGAAACTTATTGCGGATACAGCCAAAACATACGGCCACAGGGGCGTGCATTACATTGAGGATAAAACGGAACTCCCCTCGCGGCTTACTGAAATTGTAAAAGACGGCGATATCGTCATTACCATGGGTGCAGGCGACATCTATAAGTATGGCGAGCAGTTTGTAAAACAAATGAAGAAATAATCATTGCCCTTTTGACTGAAAAAAAATCACATAGCAAAACACATAGAGGAGATCAGCTGAAAGCGATGAGCTGGGTTGCGGCTGCATTTTTTCTGGTAGGCCTGGCTGTGATTGCCGGAATCTATTTCGAGCAGAATACAGAGATCAGGGGCGTGGAGTTCAAAGGCCACTACTATACCGATACTGAAGAGCTGCTCGGTATTATTGAATCTCCGGTGGGATTACTGGCAGACAGCGTGGACTACTCAGGGCTTTTCAGCACAATTTCAACCCTGCCCTACATTAAGGATGTATCGGTGAGTATGAGCATGAGAGGAACCCTCACGTTAAATGTAACCGAGCATGAACCGCTTGCGATGCTGGTTGACGGTTCAAGCCGAAGTTTTGTAACGGAAAATGGAATAAAGCTGCCTGTTGTACCGGGTAAGGTAAAAGATGTGCCCCTGGTTTACGGCTTCCCGGCCCTGCCGCTCACCGATACGCTGAGCAGTGATGCCTATAAGAATATTGAACAGTTTTTGCTTGATGCCAGGGAGAATAAATTCGGCTGGTTAACCATAAGTGAAGTGGCCTGGAACGATCGGGAAGGAGTTGTTGCACTAAGCAGTGAAAACGGAGTAAAGCTGATTTTTGGCCATGAGCAGTTTGACAAACGCCTTGAGTACTGGGCAAATTTTTATTCAGAAGTAGTGGCCAGAAAGGGGATCCAGTCATTCCAAACCGTTGATCTGCGTTATCGCAATCAAATAGTGACACGAGAATTGTAAACCCAATTAAATATTTAGCAATCAATAATAGAAGAAGGTCAAATATGGAAAATGAAAATGAACGCATCGTAGTAGGACTTGACATCGGCTCCACAAAGGTTTGTGCTGTTGTGGCTTCCATTGATGAACAGGATCGCATTCATATTCTTGGTGTTGGAAAAGCGCCAAGTGAAGGGCTGAACCGGGGAGTGGTGGTCAACATTGATAAAACAGTACAGGCCATTAAAACGGCGGTTGAGCAGGCACAGCTCGCTTCGGGGATTGAAGTGAATTCAGTAAATGTCGGCATTGCGGGCGATCACATCCGAAGCATACGAAGTAAAGGTGTGATTACCATTAACAACAAGGATAAGGAGATTACTGTACAGGATGTGGAACGCCTTTTAGAAGATTGTCAGCGAATTATGCTTCCGCCTGATCAGCAGATTCTCCACGTGATTCCCCAGGAGTTCGTGGTTGACGGACAGGATGGAATCAGCGATCCCGTTGGGATGAGCGGAATGCGGATGGAAGCTGAAGTTCACATTATCACAGGCCTTGTATCAGCAGCCAAAAATCTTTACCGGTGTGTAGAGCGAGCAGGATTCCAGGTAGCCGATATCATTCTGGAACCCCTTGCCAGCTCTTATGCCGTTTTGGACGATGAGGAGAAAGAAGCCGGTGTGGTTCTGGTTGATATTGGCGGCGGCACTACCGACCTGGCCGTGTTCCAGGACAATACGATACGCCATACGGCTGTCATAGCCATTGCAGGGAAAAAAGTGACCGATGATATCCGCATGGGGCTAAGTGTTCTCGACGACCAGGCAGAGAAACTCAAGCATCAGCACGGTGAGTGCTTTGTTGATATGATTGAAGAGGATGAGTCGATCACAATTCCCGGAATTGCAGGACGTCCGCCTAAAGAGATTACCAAAAGTATCCTTTCCAAGATTATTCAGGCCCGAATGGAGGAGATCATGGAGATTATCGCCATCGAGATTAAGCGAAGCGGATATGCCGATTCTCTCAGCGCCGGAATTGTACTCTCGGGCGGAGGAGCACTCATAAAAAACATCTGTCCCCTTGCCAATGAAGTTTTGGGGCTCGATGCAAAAATTGGAAAGCCATTGGGACTTGCCGGCGGGTTAACCGAAGAGGTGAACAGCCCAATGTATGCAACCAGTGTAGGCCTTGTGCTGCACGCGTTGAAAACCGGAGGAGCAGAGAGCCAGGCTATGGTTCCATCCTCTTCCAAAGGCTCCGGTGTGGAGAAGGTTATGAATAATATTACCGACCGCATGAAGAGCTGGTTTAAAGAACTTTAGAATGAGTGTTGGCTTCTGTTAAACAGGGGCCGACGCGAATAGTACCGAGAATGGAGATTGTGCTGCCGGAGTTTTGGTGGCGCAACAGAACCAAACAACTTTACACTACAACCAACAACAGCAATCTACAGAACACCCAATTAGCAATCATAATAAAGGAGTACACTATGGAATACATTAACTCACGCTTTAGCTTTGACGAAAAAGGTCAGGACAATGCGAAAATCAAAGTGATTGGAGTTGGTGGCGGAGGCGGTAATGCCATCAACAACATGATTAGAAAAGGACTCGACAGTGTCGAATACATCGCGTTAAACACCGATGCACAGGCATTAAAAAATAACTCGGCCGATATTGCCATTCAGGTAGGTGCCAACCTCACTTCAGGTCTTGGAGCCGGTGCCAGACCGGAAATCGGTCGGGAAGCCGTGGAAGAGAACCGTCATGATCTTGACGAGGCGGTCGATTCTGCCGACATGATCTTTATCACCGCAGGTATGGGAGGCGGTACCGGAACCGGGGGAGCTCCCGTTGTGGCCGGTATTGCCAAGCGAAAAGGAATTTTAACGGTTGGTGTGGTTACCACTCCGTTCCATTGCGAAGGCAAGGTTCGGATGAAGTATGCACTGGAAGGTATTACTGAACTGAAGAAAAACTGCGACACAGTTATTGTGATACCCAACGAACGTCTTCTCGATATGGCCGATGAGAACACCTCTCTGATTGAAGCTTTCGAGAACGCAAATGAGGTTCTTTACAATGCTACCCGCGGCATCTCCGACCTGATACTGATGCCAGGACTGATTAACCTTGATTTTGCCGATGTGCGAACAACCATGATTGACGGTGGAGCTGCAATTATGGGATCGGCAACGGCCACCGGACCGGACCGTGCAGAGATTGCCGCGCGTGAAGCGATTAACTCTCCTCTGCTCGATGGAGTAAGTATACGCGGAGCACGCAATGTGCTGGTAAACATTTCAGCCGGATCCAATCTCGGTATGCGAGAGACCACTACAGCAACCAGTATCATCCAGCAAGAAGCCGGCGATGATGCAGAAATCATACTCGGTACCGTTCTTGATGAGTCCTTTGAAGACGAATTGAGGGTAACCGTTATTGCTACAGGTTTTGAGATGAGCAGTGACCGAACCCAGGCAAAAGTAGCCCCGAACAAGAAAAGTGAACCAGTGACTCAAAAAAGGATCAATGAACTCCCGAAAGCGAGTGATATTGCACGGCGCCATAACAGTTTAGATGGCCCTTATTACAAAGGTGAGAAGAACCTGAAGCACCTCGACTCACCGGCAATTCATCGTCGAGATCTGAAATTTATTCGAACTACTGAAGAGGTACAGGCCGATGAAGATCTGAGTGAATCCATTGGGTTTGAACGCAAGAAAGCCAGCAATGACGATACCCTGATGAATGATCGCTCTGAGCGAATCGACAAGCGGGATACCGAACAGCCGGCATTTCTTCGTAAGATTATGGATTAATTAATCTTATTGGGTTTATGATTGCATTTTAAAAAATATAGATAGGCGATCCCTGCCTATACTATAGATTGCTAAATCAAAAAGGAGCTTCTTTGACCAGGGCTCCTTTTCTTTTACCGTCTGGTGTTGATATACACTAAGGATGCCTTTATCGCAATTATGTTACACTACTCCCTCCAGATTTTATCAACTTTCTTCGGCCTTGTTCCCTTCAAAGTGCAGAATACTCAATAGACGTGAATGTGGGTATTGCATTGTTCAGGAATGTTTAACCATTCTGCTCTGCCAGCTGGCGGATTCGGAGGGCAAAATCCCACACTTATCATACAATCCACCCTTTACCGGGGTTCTTTCGGGCGCCAAACGGTCTTTCCCACTACCCCTCGAAGACATCTGAGCAATGTTCCAAATCCGGCCTCGGGGTACCTTGGCTACTCACCTTTACCCCGAGCTGCGCACGGGGCTATTCATTTTCAACCCCATTCGGGGTTGGTTTTCCGGGTAGTTTATGAGTGTGAGCATAAACATAAAATCTTCCCGGATCCAAGCGCTGAAGGCGCGCAACAATTCTACAATTCTTTACCCAAGGCACCCTTAGGGGCAGTTCTACGGTTCTACGCCGAAGGCATCCCTACTACTGGACGATTCTATCCCTCAAAACCGACGCTGATTCCGTAGGAATCCCAATGGGGCAGAAACCCGGAAAAACGCCGGGAATGCTGTCAG
>REDT01000187.1 GCA_007693295.1 Balneolaceae bacterium | reverse complement strand
ACGGCCAACATCATAACCCCACATTTTAATGTGGGGATTCGGGTGCGCGCCCCAACCCGGAGAAAGTGCCGATAGGCACGACACACGCATCTGAGCCATAGCAGGTAGGGATCTGCCGGGCCGATCCGTGCCCTCTCTATTAGTTTTTACTTCACACCAATTCCGTCCCTTTATGGAAGCGGATCAACCGAAAGCTTTCCGGTATTTTTATCCGACTTCATAAACTCTGCCTCACCGGGCCGTACCGTCATTACCGGCTTATTTACGTGCTGAAGCACTTTTTCGGTTACAGATCCTAAGAATACATGAGCAAAGCCGCTATAGCCATGAGTTGCCATTACCACCAGGTCGCTATTCTCTTCAGCGTAGTTCTCGATCTCATAAGAGGCTGAAAAACCGGTTATGATTACCGTCTTCAATGCAATCGGCTTCATCTTGTCTCCTGAGCGGATCAGCAGTACGTCCTCAAAGAGTTTATCACCTCTCTCCAGTGTAAAATCACGACCGCTGTTGCGCACGATATACTTCTCAATCTTTTTTATGAGTTCCTGGTATACTTCATCCTTCTTGATTTTATTGGGCACGAAATGAGCTGTGTCTGAAAGGCCGGTACTCATTTCAGAAACATAAAACAGGGTTATCTCAGAACCGAACGCTTCTGCCATTATCGCCGCGCTTCTTAGAGCCATAAAGGAGAGTTCTGACCCATCGGTTGGAACCAGAATTTTGTTCACACCCCTTCTCATCATTTCCGAATCGACGGCAAGCACGGGAACCGGGGAGTTTCGAATGGTCTGTTGAGTGACCCCCCCTCTTTTCATTTTTGTCTCATGTCCGCCGATTGCTCCCATGACCACCAGGTCGTAGTCCCGGTTTTGAATATGCTCCAGCAGGCTGTTCCACGGCTTTCTGTCCATTTTGATGAAATACTCGCCTTTTGACTCCTCTTCAAAATTACTCATCGCACTTTCGATGCGCTGTTTTGCATCCGAAACCAATTTATCTGTGTACTCCATATCCATATCCGATGCCATGAACTTGATAAAGCTCTTTATGGATGGCACCACATGAATCATATCAATCTCGGCCCCAAATTTAAGAGCCAGTTTATGAGCCACCGGATAGGCCGTTTCGGAGCCTTCTGAAAAGTCGGTAGGCACAAGAATTCGTTTAATGGATTTCATTTCTGCTCCTCTGATTTTAAGTTCACATCCGGTTGTTTACTTACCGGTCAACATCATCCAGTGTATAATCGATTAATTCGATCACATTTTCATACGCTTCGTCCTGCGTTTCACCCTCAGCGGTGAGCTCCTTTCCATGTTTATCAACTACAGATACCTTGACCCCATCCCATTTTTTCTTACTTCCTAATGGGCTGAATCCTCTGTAACCCTGATCATGCAGCAGATTAATCCTTTCCTGCAGGCTCGACGCCCGTCCATCTTCATATATTTCGCTCATGATATCCTCCTTCCTTTATGTTCTTTCCTCTAATCAACCAATAAAACACCTCAATTACCATAGTGCTCACACTGAAAGGGCTATAGGGGAATTACTTATAGGCTCAGTTTGATTGGGGGACGGGGGACGGGAGACCGAAGACCGGGAAGACGTTGAAGGTTTCAACGTTCAACGTTTAACGTTCTATAGTCTCCCTCCGATAACGAAGAGATCCTTCACTACGCTGCGCTTCGTTCAGGATGACACGGCTTTTTTTAGGAAGAGCGGCGGGCATCGTTCAAGGCACAAGGCACAAGGCACAAGGTTCACGGTACCAATATATAAATTCACAATGCTTACAGGAGACCCGGTCTTCGGTCCCCCGTCCCCGGTCTTCTTTTTAAAAACGCCATTGTCATCTCGACTAAACGATCCGCCGGCTGGCGGAGAGTGCATGGAGAGATCTCCCTGCAATGGGGACTACCTTAAACAACGCCTTATCTAGCCAAGGGCACCCTCAACACCACGCGCTACGCGTGGTACTCAACGTCACGCGCAGCGCCTGACACTAAACGTGATCCGTCAGCTGACGGAGAACACTCAACTCAATAGGACCTACCTAAAACAACGCTTTAATAGCTATAGTGGAATTACTATTATTCATCTTGATCTGATTAAATGGACACCCTCACTTTATATTCTAGCCATGAACTATCTAAACGGATTTTTTCCTTTGCTGCTTTTAACTTCCTTTTTTGTCATTTCGATGAGCTGCGCAGATAACCGCGAAAGTGATGATTGGGTATCGCTTTTTAACGGTGAAAATTTAACCGGCTGGGTTGTGCCGGAAGGAGATGGCGGCCACTGGCAGGTGATTGACGGAGTGATCGATTATGACGCCATGAGCCGGGCTGAAGGTGATAAAAACCTGTGGACCGAGGAGGAGTTTGACGATTTTGTGCTTCGTGTTGACTGGAGGATTAAAGAGACGCCCTATGTGAACCCAAATGTTCCCATCATTCTGCCCGACGGGTCAAATAAACTGGATGAGAACGGGGATGTGATCCGAATGGCTGTGCCCGATTCCGATTCCGGAATCTATCTCAGGGGCATGCCGAAGGCGCAGGTGAATATCTGGAGCTGGCCGGTTGGATCAGGAGAGGTGTGGGGATACCGGACTGATCCCGACATGCCGGCAGAAGTAAGAGCCGCGGTTACCCCTTCCATGCATGCCGACAACCATATCGGCGAGTGGAATACGTTTGAAATAACGATGAGAGGCGACCGGCTGACGGTAGAACTGAACGGACAGATTGTAATTGATGAGGCTCAGCTGCCCGGAGTAAATGATCGCGGCCCGATAGCGCTGCAGCATCACGGCTACAAAACAGATGGCGAATGGGCCAGCCCTCCATCACTGGTCCAGTTCCGCAACATTTCAATCCGGGAACTGAATTGAATTAAGTACGAGAAATATTTGATTTGATTAGTCACTTTTGAGCATCAAACGCAATTCTTTTTCATCCCCCATTGCCATCCGCCGGCGGCTGGTACTCAACGTGCGAAGCACACTCAACGTGAGCGGAGCGAACACTCATCGGCATCCGCCGGCTGGCGGATGGCACTACTCCAACAACAACTCCGCCAGCTCCTCCCCAAGATGCGTTTCCATCAGGTACCGATACCGATCCGTATTGAGGTATCCACCCTCATCCTCGAAAAATCTCTCTACAATGTGGTGCCAGTCGCTGTTAAGCGGCATAACGATCCCGAACTGCTCCGATGCTTCATCGCCGGCGCTGTGCCGCTGCAGAGGCGCGTCATCATTGGCCGCACGCCAGTAGTTGTAGATATCCACATAGGCAAAGTAGTTGTTGCCCGACGAGACCCGCTCAATGATTTCATTGTTGGAGTGCGCAAATTCCATTTCGGCATCCGGCAGATGCTCCTCGATGATCGCCTCAAGGCGGTCCTGGTGGAGCGTCCCCTCAAAAGCAAGAGCTTCCAGCCCGGAAAAGGCACTGCCGATCTCATCAAAATCTGATATCTCGGGAATTTCATTGTGGGTAATCAGCGTGGCAATATTTGTCATATAGGGCGGACTAAAGGCGATCTCCTCTTTTCTCTCTTCGGTGATGGTCACATTGGCAACGCCAAAAACCCCTCCCGATGCATCACGAACCGTCTCATAAAATGTTGAAAACGACTCAATCGGCTGATAGTCGATCGACACGCTCATGCCATACTGTACATTTACATAGTCCACAAAATCGCGGACCAGCTCTATGGTTACGCCCGTCAGCCTTCCATCCTCATCCACATAGGAGAAGCCGTCGCTCGGCACATACGCCAGGGTGACAACCCCCTCGCCCATCTGCTGAACCTGTTCCCAGCTGTTATTCGTGATGGGTTCCGGCTGCTCCGTACCGCACGCTGTAATTATCAATAGTGAAAGGCTTAGTACTGTAAACTTGATCTTCATATCCGGTGCTTTTTTGATTGGTTGATTGTAGATAAGATCAACTGTGAATAGATGCAAATGTTAAGGTTTAAAAATTCACAAATCGTTCCTGACGGAACGCAGACCGGGGTGGTTCGCACGCTGTAGTTACCGATCAGATGTCTCTACAGGACATATCATTGCTGGTCCGTTTCCGGGCAGTTCTGATTGTGAACATACACAAGAAAACTTACCGCATCCAAGCGCTGAAGGCGCGTAATCACACAGCCCCGGGCACTGCCCGGGGTTCGGTGGCCACCCACCCAAAACCTCCGTATCGATCCAGTCAAAACCACAAAACAGAATCGGAGGTTGGTTCGCGGGACGTATCTTACCGGTCCGTTGCGCATGAGCAGAAAAAAGATGCTGCCGGCCTTCAAGTTAAGGCTCCAGGTTCTGATCTGCTTCTTGCTTTTGACTCACCAAGACAAAGTGCCGGCGGCACGGCCAACATCATAACCCCACATTTTAATGTGGGGATTCGGGCGCGCACCCCAACCCGAAGAAAGTGCCGGCAGGCACGACACACGCATCTGAGCCACGCCAGGTTCAGATCTGCCGGGCCGGTCCCGGCCCTGTATCGTGCCTGAAGGCACTTACCCAGTGGAGAGGCATGCGCCACTGACTCCCCGGGTTAAAAACCCGGGGTTACGATGTGATCCGTGCCTCCGGCACTCGGGATTGGCCGTAGTGAGATGCCGCCGTCTGCCGAG
>REDT01000048.1 GCA_007693295.1 Balneolaceae bacterium | reverse complement strand
AGGGGTGTGTCCGTGAAGGGAGAATCGTTGATTTTAGCCCAAAAAACAGCATTTATAAAAATCTGTCACCGGTAGTGTAGTAGTTCCAAATTGTTCCAGATGATATTTCGAGACGAAGATTCTCCCCTCCTTATGAAGTGTGGGCCGGGGGTGGTTGGACCTGCAACAGTATATCGTTGACATAACCCTAACCAACATTTAAAAAGAGGCACTTTACTCAAGCCGCTGTAAGCAGTACCTTTTTCCATGCTACGGACTATTTTACTCCTTTTACTTACCCTGCCGGCTATCTCTATAACCGAAACGGCCCACGCCCAAATGGGCCAGTTGTCGGATGAGGCAGTTGTATCTATGATAACCATTCTTCCCGGAGAGACGGTCGAAGAACTATTTGGCCACAGCGCGATCCGGGTGATGGACCCTGAAACAAACATCGACTATTTCTTTAACTACGGCACATTTCAGTTTGATGAGTACTTCCTGCCAAAGTTTATATACGGTGACCTCAACTATTTTCTTTCTGTTGTACGAACTGCTCCGGCTCTTGAGTATTACAGGGAGCGGCGGCGGCCAATTTTTGAGCAGGTTCTCAATTTTACACCGGACCAAAACCGTGAGGTTTATGAATTTCTCAGAATCAATGCGCGGGAGGAGAACCGGTACTACCAATACGACTTTCTGTTCGACAACTGTTCAACCCGAATTCGGGATGCGCTTGAAATAGTTTTGGGAGACGAAGTCCGTTTTGTGCCTGAACCAGACCCGGGTCTCACCTTCCGGCAGATGATTGAGCTCTATGTAGATCACCGTCCCGGAATACACCTGGGAATTGATCTGCTGCTGGGGAGCCGGATTGACCGGGTTGCCACACCCTATGAGGCGATGTTTCTACCTGACTTTTTGATGGCAGCATTTGATCATGCAACCGTTATCGTCGACGGTGAGGAGGTTCCGCTGGTAGCATCCACAATCACACTTCTTGAAATTGAAGATTATGAAAAAGGTGAGAGCCTGCCATGGGCGGCTGTTGTGACCTGGCTTCTTTTTGTGGCGGGTGCGGTCATTACAGTAAAAAACGTGAAAAATGGAGAAGCGGCTGAGCGCTGGTTCGATATTTCTCTTTTTGCAGCGGCCGGTCTGATTGGCCTGCTCATCACGTTTCTCTGGTTCATCTCGCTGCATATAGTTACAGTGAGCAATCTGAATCTCTTCTGGGCCTGGCCATTTCACCTTTTTATGCTTCCGGCGCTCTTTAAAAATCAAAACCCCGGCAATGCAATAAGGATCTATTTTGCCCTCTCGGCACTAACCTGCTTTATAATTTTAATTGGATGGATGTTTTGGGCCCAAAGCCTGCATACTGCCGTTCTTCCAGTTCTGTTGCTTCTTATAATGAGAAGTGGCTGGATAGCCGGGAGCGGATCTTTTTCCCAGGAGTAGTCTCAGCCGGACATCGCCCGGGGAAAGGGCAACACCCCATTTTTAAACCTTATCTCAAACAAACCCAATGAGCGATTTTGTCTCTTAAAGAGTTGAGACTCGACATGGAATTATCCCGAAACTATACGAATGTATAACATTTCTATACCTGTGATATAGTTCATGAAATTATTCCGTTTGTTGTGAAAAGTGCTAAATCAAATACTTTTCACAATGATAAACCATTTTGGTAAAGGTTTCACCGGACTGCTTGTTGCCATTTTTGTGGCCGTAAACCCGGGCTTGTTATATGCTCAAACCTGCAGCTGTGCCGGTGCACCTCTTCTTGGTTCACAAAGTATGGGAGCATCGGGTGCAGGCAACCTGCTGATCGGTGTAACTTACGAGTTTAATCAGATCACAAGACTCTACTCAGGATCTGATCAGCTGGTTAACGACAGCGCCGAAAGAAGTACACAATCCACGCTGATTGAGATAAATTACGGCATTACGGACCGGCTCTCTGTTTCCGGCACCATCTCATATGTAGATAAGGAACGCGTCAGCGGATTAAGTAACCCTCAGGGTACGCAGGTATCACAAACCAATGGTATCGGCGACGGGATGATTCTTCTTCGATACAATGTTCTGCAGCAGACACTCTGGAACAGATACCACCTGGCTGTCGGGGGTGGTGTGAAGGCACCATTCGGCAGCACATCCTTCCGAAACAACAACGGCCTGCTCTTCAATTCAGATATGCAGCCCGGAACCGGAGCATGGGACGGAGTATTCTTGAGCCAGGCATCAGTAACGCTTACTCCCTTCTCATCAGCGAATCTCTCTTTGACAACCAGCTATCGGTTAACAGGGACCAATGAGAGATTTAATCAAAACGATAACTATCAATTTGGAAATGAGCTGGTATCCACGCTTTCTGTTTCGGATGGTATATCAGAACGCATCGGGTACAGGCTGGGCTTGCGCTACCGTTCCACAACTTCAGATGAACTCAACAATGTATCGCAGCCCAACACCGGTGGCAAATGGGTATTTATATATCCGGAACTAAGTTTTGCGATATCTGAACGCTTCTCAATTGGTGCGGGTGGCCAGCTTCCGCTCTGGCAATATCTGAAAGGAACCCAGCCCACTACAACATTTACAGCATCTGCTTCACTCTTTATCAACTTAAACCAATCAAAGAACACCTTTATTCATGGAAAAGACAGATAGTAATCCCCCATTTTCAAAAAAACTGCTTGCTCTGTTCGGCCTTGCCACAATTTTTGCCGTTTCATCCTGCAATATCACAGGGAATCAGGGTATAGATGGCGATTGGCTCATTCCTACAAACGAAGTGGTTGATGGCGGGCCGGGTAAAGACGGCATCCCATCGATAGACAGACCGGATTTTGTGGATGTTTCAGAAGCCGGTTTTATCCCCGATGAACGGATGGTTGTCGGTGTGAGGGTAGGCAATGAAGTAAGGGCTTATCCGCACCAGGTACTCGACTGGCATGAAATTGTGAATGATGAAATAGACGGAAAACATGTTGGGATCATTTTTTGTCCGCTAACGGGAACAGGCCAGGCCTGGAACAGGGAGGTGAACGGATCGGTTACGGAGCTTGGCGTTTCGGGACTACTGTTCAGGAACAACCTGATTGTTTACGACAGAAATACAGACAGCAATTGGTCGCAAATGCAGTTGCGATCGGTAAATGGTGATTTAATGGGTTTGAACGTGGAAACCTATCCAGTGGTTGAAACGAACTGGGCCACGTGGAAGCAGATATATCCCGACACAAAAGTGCATTCAACAAACACCGGTTTTAGCAGAAATTATTCAGCATTTACTTACGGTTCCGACTTCAGTACCAATCACAACCGGATTCTCTTTCCTGTACAAAATGACGATAACAGGCTTCAGCGAAAAGTGAGGGTGCTGGGGCTGATTGATTCTGCCATCGGTGATGAGGATGCTGTGGTGAAAGCGTATCCTATTAATCGTTTTGAAAATGGAATAGAAGTAGTTCATGACCGTGTCGGTTCATCAGATTATGTAATCGTGGGCAGCAGCAGTTCTGATATCTCAGCGGCTTTTCATAACCGCCTGGAGGATGGAACGGTAGTGAACGAATTTACAGCCATTCAGGATGCACTGCCTGTTGTTATGGAAGATACGGCAGGCAACCGATACGACATTTTTGGCTATGTGGTTGAAGGGCCCGATGAAGGAAAGAAACTGGAACACGCCAGGTCGTATACGGGTTACTGGTATGCCTGGGCAGACTTTTTCCCTAATATTGAAATCTACGGTGACAATGATTAAGAAAGACTTGAATTCGCGTTATTTATTGCCCGGGCAGCATAAACTCTTCGAACGAAACTTCATTAAACTGATCGGAAGTGACGTAAACCAATAATCGTTTAAAGTCATCTTCGTCCAAAAAACCGAGGAAGCGTCCAAGCTCTTCTCCGTTACTGTTTAAGAAAAGCAATGTAGGTGTAGCCTGAATTTCAAGTTCTCTTGCCAGGCTGCGCTCAGTCATCTTTCGGCCGTTGAATAGAATCTCATTTCTGGAGTCGAGATCAATACTAACAGCGTGGTAATTATCAGACAAAAGCCGGTGCAGTTCGGGCTGTGGAAAAACGGTTCGCAACATTCGCTTGCATGTGCCGCACCATTCTGCTTCAAAAAAGAGAAACACCGGGTTGCCATCTTCTTTTGACAGCTTCTGGGCGGTCTCGATATCAACCCATTCTGTTTTCGGGTCACCTGCTTGAGGTTCATCAAGTTCATGCCCGGGCGTTTCATTATGTGGTGAAAACAGAAAGCCTGCCGTTAGAAGTAGGAGAATTTTCATACTGTTCCTCATTTTTTGATTATGATTCTACAGTACGAAAATGGGAAACAGAGATGCTTTAATCTTCACGAATGTATTGAATTTCAACAAGCGAATTTTGCGCGATGATCAAAAAAGCATCTCTTCATTCACCCATAGCTACCTGTCAAACAGATATCAGCTATTGTTAAACCTTGATAATCTGTATTTATACTCAACTATTTGATGATCATCCTGGGTGAAGATCCGCCTTCAGCCATATTTTTGGTTCTTGTACAATAGATGCTGTAAAAAAAGACCCCGTCTAAATCTTTCCGTAGTGTTCGTTTAATGGTTTTGTTTTTTGATTTAATTGAAAACCGTCTGCACCATCGGGGTGTGGATAGCGGATTTC
>REDT01000049.1 GCA_007693295.1 Balneolaceae bacterium | reverse complement strand
TCATTGCTTTCAGCAATGGTTCTTTTAACGATATCTTCAGATTGATATGAACCGGATCGTTTGATGATAATCAAACAGATCAGTGATTCTCTCAATTCTTTTAAAACCACACTCATTTTATGAATAAAGTCCTTTGTAGATTCAGCACCTTGGGTTTCGCCATAATTTAAAGCCGGTGATGTACAAGAACGCACAAGTTGATTTGCAAGATGATTGGCAAACTTGTCATTCGGCATTTCTCTTATAATCTCAGCTGTTGTAACTGCAAAATCTATCAGTCTGTCTTCAAGTTCTTTTCGGTTCATTTTTCTCTCCTTTAATTATTGGTTAATTGTATGAACCAACTTTTGCTATTGCCTTACAATTTTTCCCAAAAAAGATCGAAAATCGGAAATCGCCAAATCTCAAAAATCGTTAAATCATCGGGATTAGGATCAAGTTATATGCTTCTGAGCCAAATGATATTCGATATTCGACGTAGCGATTTAACGATTTGCGATCATTTATTTTCTCTTATTGGCGGTTTGTATGCTTCGGTAAAATATTGAAACCAATTCATTGCTTTCAGCAATGGTTCTTTTAACGATATCTTCAGATTGATATGAACCGGATCGTTTGATGATAATCAAACAGATCAGTGATTCTCTCAATTCTTTTAAAACCACACTCATTTTATGAATAAAGTCCTTTGTAGATTCAGCACCTTGGGTTTCGCCATAATTTAAAGCCGGTGATGTACAAGAACGCACAAGTTGATTTGCAAGATGATTGGCAAACTTGTCATTCGGCATTTCTCTTATAATCTCAGCTGTTGTAACTGCAAAATCTATCAGTCTGTCTTCAAGTTCTTTTCGGTTCATTTTTCTCTCCTTTAATTATTGGTTAATTGTATGAACCAACTTTTGCTATTGCCTTACAATTTTTCCCAAAAAAGATCGAAAATCGGAAATCGCCAAATCTCAAAAATCGTTAAATCATCGGGATTAGGATCAAGTTATATGCTTCTGAGCCAAATGATATCCGATATCCGACGTAGCGATTTAACGATTTTCGATTGTCAATAACACAGAGGGAAGGGTATCATCGTCTCTGTGGTAATTAATTTAAACTCCGCACACTAACGGTGAATTTATTTCGCCGCTTATCCCACCTTTTCGCGCGTACAGTGACAGGAACGATTTATTTAACCTTCAATAACCTGTCAATATCATGAAAAGATCAAAACATATACCTTCAAATACAATCGAATGGAGAGCAATAATCCTGCTTCCGGTCTGCCTGATGCTTATTCTGCTGAGCTCCTGTTCGGATAACGGAACCTCAGTTGAACATCCGGCCAATACCGAAAACGTTGGAAACTACTTGCAAGAGCTCCCGGGATGGAATGAATTCTCACCACCCGGACAAAACCAGTCACCAACGCCGAATGGAGAGGTTCTGGTAGAGGAGGATGTTGTTATGGATGTAGAAGTCGTCAACGAAGATGGTAATGTCGAACTGCTTCAAAACGTGACCTACTCTTGCCAGGTGCAGCCGTTTACACTCACCCGGAACCCGGAGCAGATTGCCATGTATTCTCCCGACCGGGAGATTCTCTATGCCGGCGGACTGATTCAGGGCAAGAGCCACCGCGACGGTTTGGGCAGCCTTTTGGGTTTACCTATAGCCGAACGGGCCCCGATCAATGTATCCATTCCGGATCTGGCAAATGACGACAATTTTCGTGCCGTAGACCGTCCAAATCAGGGGACTGTGGACCAGGCTATTGGCTCCATGATTGGCGGAGCCACAGCAAGCGGCCTGTCCACGCCAAGCTCCATCAGCTTTAAGATGGAAACCTATCACAGTGAACACCAATCGGCGCTTCAGATGGGCCTCTCGGGTAACTATCTTGGATTTGAAGGGTCGGCCAGCGGAAGCATCGACAAACAGCGTTCCGAAACTACCATAACCGCACAGTTCTACCAGAAGATGTACACTGTGGTGGTGGAAGCTCCTCAGAGCCCCGGTGATTTTTTCAGTGAGGATTTTACCGAAGCCAGGCTGCAGCAGCAGATCAGCCAGGGACGTATCGGCCCGGACAACCTGCCGGTGTACGTATCCAATATCGTTTACGGTCGTATGATGATGTTTTCTTTGACCTCTACGGCCAGTGAATCCGATATCAGGGCCACCATGCAGGCAGGTTACAATTCCATTGGCGGCAGCGTGGAAGCCAACCTTAGTGCCAAACAACAGGCCATTCTGTCGGAGTCTAAAATTAAGATCACCTCCATCGGAGGCGATGCCGAGGCGACCCTGTCGATGATTCGTTCGGGCGACTGGTCGCAATATTTTACCAACAACGCCCCGCTGACAAGTGCCGCCCCGCTGAGCTATACCTTTCGTAACCTGGCCGACGGCAGCATTGCCAGCGTAACAGAGACCACTGAGTACAATATCCGCTCTTGTGAGGCAAGGCAGGCAACCCCGGGCACATTTAATTTCATGGATCCTCAAAACCTTGGCCTGCCAATTCCGGCACCGGTTAAGGTGATGATGGGGGATGTGAACGGTAACGGCATGCAGGATTTGATCTATAATCACGTGAGCGCCTCCTCCAACCAGACCGTAGTTGCCTTTTCGAATGGTGACGGAACCTTCACTATGGGCACACCGACTTCGCACAGCGCCACGCCAACTTACTCCTGGAGTCAATATGAGGTCAAAACCGGCGATTTTAACAATAATGGGCTTGTTGATCTGGTTTGGAATCGGGTGGATGGTACGAATACAAGCTACATCGCATTATCAAACGGTGATGGTACATTTGATGAGATGCCGGAAACACAAGCCGGGTCCGGCGGCTGGAGTCCTTTGTACCAGTTTGAGGTCGGCAATGTGGATGGAGTGAACGGAGACGATCTGATATGGAACCGGCATTTCGACATCAACCGGACATATGTGGGTCTTTCCAACGGAGACGGAACCTTCGGAGTCGATAACTTCATAGCTACGAGTGGGAATAACAACGATCACGGTACTTCCGATGGCTGGAGAACTACCCTCCACAATTTCGCAGTTGGGGACGTGAACGGAAACGGCCGGGATGATCTGATATGGTACAGATCCGGACAGGATAACCACCGAGTCTGGATAGCACAATCTTCAGGTACTGAGCCAGGAAGTATGTTCGAGCCGCATTACAATTTCAACCGGAGTGCCTGCTGTTGGGCAGACTATGAAGATGTATTGACTGGTAATATCACCGGAAATGCCGGGGTGGACCTGGTCTGGGTAGTACCTACGAGGGAAGTACCGAGAATTCAAAAAGATCTGTCATCAAGCAACCCACTGTCGCTAACGGCAGGGCCCCGTCAGGACCTGGAAAATATCGCAGAAGGCGCGAACGATTATGTTCTCAGATTGCTGGATGTAAATGGCAACGGCCGTAAAGATTTGTTGATGAACCGAATGGGAGCTGTGAACCGAAGCATCATTGGTTTGGCGCGATCAGACGGAAGCTTCGATTTCTCACGCGTCAGACAGGACCATCCGGCCGGTAATCAATGGGCACAGTTCGACGTCCTGGTCGGTGACATCAACGGTGATTCGCGTGAGGATGTGGTGTACGTGAATGCCGATGCCACAAACACCGTGTATGTCGGAATAGCAAGAGACAGTGCGCAGTAACCGGCAGCAAGCTACTGATCGATAGTAATCTATTGGTCAAGACAGGAAGGTGCTTTTGGTGATGGAAACATCGCCGGAAGCACCTTTTTTTGTTCACAAGATCGAAAATCGGAAATCGTTACATCTCAAAAATCGCTAAATCATTAGGTTTGGAATCGTGTTATCGGTTTCTAAGCCAATGGATATCCGATGTACAACACAGCGATTTAACGATTCGCGATCTCTTATTTTCTCTTGCCCGCCCTTATTTTGAGATGATACTGTCATTCTGAGCCACTAATCTTGACCAAATTCCTGAAGTATCAACCCGATTATAAATTACAAAGCAGCCATGGAGTTCCACCTACTTTCAAGACTATAAGTCCGCGCCGAGCGGGCGAGACAGTTGCAGAAGAGAGGGGGACAGCCCCGAAGGGATCCCTATGGGAGGGGTGAGTCCGCCGTGAGTCCGCACAAGCAAATTTTCGAGATTCGAATCTTATACACAACAAACCCTCATTTCTGAATCAGAATCGAAGATAGCTCTAAAAAATGTGGATAACTCTGTTGAAAAGTTGTGGAAAAATTGGTGATTTTTTTATTGACAGAGATTTGGGAATTGTGCTAATTACATATGAATACAGTTGTTGAGAAGGCCACGGCAAGATCGACGATAGAGCTGGAAATTCCGCAGCTCAGTTATGTAATGATTCCCAAAAGATGATTTAGATAAATGTACTCCGGTACTTTTTTTATGCCTATCTCTTTCGTCTTTCAACCCCAAAATTTTGCGTTCCTGCGTGCTACGCGTATTTCACAGTCTAGACACATTGGGGCGGTTAATCATATAAATCTAAGTTCTTGCCGAATTCTTGAGGTATGAACCCGATTTAAAGATCGACTTCGTTATTTATATGTGGATTGGGGCTTAGGATTTAAACGCCGAGAGCGCAAAGGTTGCTTAACAAAAATCATGTGATGAGTACAAACTTCATCTTTATTTACGGTACGCTGCTGAGTT
>REDT01000073.1 GCA_007693295.1 Balneolaceae bacterium | reverse complement strand
AGAGGACATAATCTCATTCAGATGGAGATTTTGTGCGGCTAAAGCTTCCCATGCAGCAAAATTGATGAGAGAACTTATAAAAATCAGGTTAAAAACACCTAGAAATAAGTTCATTGGTTCTTAGTTTATAAATTAGAGTAAAGGTTGCAAGCATAGAACTCTAGATTTTTCAATATAGTCAGAGACTGAAATACCGCTAACGATTTTACAATCCAACGCTGACACAGTCAGCACGACACACGTGAAACTCAACGGTTAGTTGGCGTGCATCACAATATCCACAATCTCACCGGGTGTGAAATGAATCTCGTCATTCTCAGCAAGGGAGATCCGTACAGGAAGTCCGCTTTCATAGATTGAGCCGGGTCTTTGAAGATGTGCATCAATCAGGGTAAAATGGCCTCCCAATTTTGTGATGTGAGACATCACAAAATCCCTGCCCGGCTTGCGGGTCCTGATCTCCACCTGCATACCCACTTCCGGCTCCACTGTAAACGGCTGCCGCACGTAACCTACGATGTAGGAGGGCCTCCTCTCCTCAACTTCAAGAATAATCGATCCAGCCTCTACAAACTCCCCGGTCCGATGGAAGACACGGCTCACAACTCCGCTTTTCGGTGAATAGATCTGGCGGGGCTGAAGCTCCTTCTCAAGAGCCTCAAGCTTCCGGTTCTGCAACTGAATGGATGCTTCAACCGGGTCCCTTTCAGTAAGAGTGGTAAAGCCTCCAAACGAACGACTCACCTTTAACGACTCCTCCAACTCCTCCACAAGCTGCTCTATTTGCTCCACGCGCACTTTATTTGTATCAAGTTCGAGCTGCGCTAACTCAAAATCCTGGTCCGATGCCAGCCCCTGATCAAAAAGGCGCACTGTCCGGTTAAAATCGGCCAGCGATTGTCGATAGTTGAGACGTGCTTCGGCTAGGGCGATACGCTGTTCCATCAGGTCCACATTAAGCCCCTGCCTGTTTAAGCGATTTCTCTCTTCATCAATCACAGGATCCAGACTCTGTCGAATCAGCTCAATTTCACCCAGAATTACGTTCATTTGCGCCTGTACCCGCTCCGGGTCTGCAATAATCACTTCGCCCAACAGGTCACCGGCCAGCACATCATCAAACTGCTCTGCCGTGAATCTTGTGAGCAGTCCTCGTTCCGGGCTTGAAATAATTGCCTTATCAGCCACCACCTCCCCAATCATGCCGGGTGACTGCACTCTCTCATCCCAGAGAAAATAGACCCCCAGTGTAACAGATAGGAAAACAATAATAGGCAGTACCCGAACACGGAGTTCACGAAATCGTTGTTTCCATGGGATTGGAATCGGTTTATACTTTTTCATTTTGCTAAATCTCCGATTCATCTTCTGCCCTTAGGCTGCTCACCTGGGAGACACCTTCAAACTTTTTCGCCTCGTCCAGGAGTTCACCAACCCGGTCGGGGTCGCGCAGCCGCAGACGATACGATAAATGCGCTGTCTCCAGTTCTCCCCCCGAGCTCTGAGAGGCCAGTTTGAAGTTTAGTGCATGTCGTTTCAAAAACTGTTCAAATGCTTTAACCTGCGTGAGTGGCTGGTTCCAGTTCAGGTTCAGAATCAAATCATACCGCTGGCGTGAACCAAAATTAGTGTACCATATATAGGTAAGCGCTACAGTCACAATGCCGGTACCCATTATTGCGGTGGTAAATTTCTGTGTGCCGCAAGACATCCCGATCACAATCAAAGATAGTATATAGACCGTATCAAGTGTATCGCGCAAAATGTTCCGAAACCGGACAATCGCAAATACCGCCAAAAGGCTAAAGGCAGTCACAAGGTTATTATCAAGAACCATCATCACCAGAGCAACCGTAATGGGAATAATAATCAGTGAACTGACAAATGTTCTTGAATAAGACAGTCCTGTGTGGGTGTACATGTAAACCCACGCCATAACCTGGCCGCATAAAAACGCGAGCAGCAACGCCATAAGCAGCGTAGAGAGATCTGTTGGCAGAGGAGCCGTGTCACCAAAATATAACCAGTCTTGCATAAGTGCCTTTTTTTCTAAAGATTTAATCTACTCATGATTATCCCAAAACAAGTTTGGAAGACTCCAATATTTGTATTCCATCCACATATTTTGCGGCGGAATCCTGTCTCAGATGATATCTTTGTGTCAGTTCTCTGAACCAATCCGGAAATCGGTCTGTAAATTTCAACTCAAGGATCACTTGATTTCCAAATACGGTAGTTGAATGGTCCATATTAGTATTAAGTATATAGTTAGACTCCTGTTTTGTTCTCACTTCTCGGTCAAATGTAACTCGAACAGCATTAGACTCTTCCAACTCATATGCTTCTCGTCGATAGGCAACATGAATTTTGGGCCTGGCGTGTATCTGATTCATCAAAAAACAGAAATGCTCAAGTGCTTCCAACTCTTTTGGAGTTTGGTGCACCAAATGTTTCATTATTGGCATTGAGCCGTTCAGCAGATCCCATACGTACCGGCGATGAACTTTTGCCCGCTTTTTTGCTATAACCTTATCGAAGCGGCGCTTGATTTCAAAATAGATTGGTGCATCATCCCCATTTTCATAGAATCGCAAACGAAGCTTATACCGGTTTCGGTTCCCATTGATCGTGTCTTGATAGGTTTTCATTGATTGGGAATCGATATACAGGCTATGTAAAGGGTAGGATAAGTCTGGCTGAGTAGCCCCAAATGGGTCTATAGCAAGATAATTCCTAACAAACTGTCGAATTTCCTGAGCTTTGAATTCGTGTACTCTGAATTTAATTTCAAATCTTTGCTCTTGTAAACGGTTGGACATCTATAACTTAAGTTAATTGTAGTATCTGATTCACAGATTGAACCTACTAGAATTTTTTAACAATTAATTAACAATATATTAACATACATAATAAGATTAAGTCAGTCCAAATATCAAATCGAGAACTTAAAGAATTTGGAGTACTCAATAAAAAAAGTCTGATTCTCAGTTCAACAGGTTTTACTTGATTAATGTCATTTTCAATACCATTGACACACCTCCAGCATTAAGTCTGTATAAATAAACTCCACTTGATAATTGTGATCCATCAAAAGTAACCGTGTGCATACCCGGGTTTAACTGCTCATCAACCAGGGTCGCCACCCTTCTGCCTATCGCATCATACACTGATAAAGTCACGTCGGTTCTACTGGGTAAAGCAAAGTTAATAACGGTAACCGGGTTAAAGGGATTTGGAAAGTTCTGTTCAAGCTTTACCTCACTGGGTAGTTCAGGTGGTGACACAGATTGAATCTCTTCACCTCTGAGCGCGAAATTATTGAACCTGACGTTTCCACTATCACCTTCCCTTATCTCTTCAGAACCTCCAAACCGAATCCTGATTTTAAAATCCGGATTGTTCTCTGCTAAATGAATATCTTCGACCGGAATTGTAATTCTATGGTAATTCAGGAAAAGGTCATACATATTTTGTTCAAGGTCATCATCAATCCATTCAGTATTCCCCTCAGAAACTGAATAACTGAGTATTAGTTTTTCTTGACCGCTACCTGTTCGGGAGGCTGCAAAAGAGAAACTTTCAGGTATAAAACCTGTTGTGGGCAAGTGAATTACCAGTGCACTTTCACCGTGCTCGGTCAAAGAGGGGTTTCTTGCTCTGAGTCCCCGCATTGCTGATTCAGAAAAAGTAATATTATTGTTTCCGGATGGGAAATAGTTGATCATCGTAGGATCATTCACTCGATCTAAAATCCCTGCAGTTCCATCTGCCGGTGGGTAGGGCGAAATCGCAGATATATACTCAATCATACCGGAGTTTAGCTCTGAATAAGTAGCATCTATAAATTCGAGGGGTGTATTATTGGGAAGATCATCATCAAAAACCCAATAATGGATTAAATTATCTGCATCTTCCGGTTCCTCAAAATTACCGGGAAACCCTGAAAGTGAGAAATTGTTAAATCTCACATTTCCACTGTTACTTGTCCGGATTTCTTCTGAACCTCCAAAACGCACTCTGACTTTTAAATCGCGGTTATTGTTTACATCTGCTATCTCTTTAAATCGTATATCAACTGTTTTGTAGGTCTCAAAAAGTGCAAACTCTGATTGGTTAAGTCCATCTCTGCTCCAAACGGTATCCTCTCTTGAGGTTGAATATTCTACAATAAGTGTTTCCTGTCCAGTTCCCGTGCGCTTTGCCGCAAATCTGAATGCCAGGGCCTCGTATCCCGTCGAAGGAAGGTCAAAGATCAAATAGCTTTCTTTCCCGTCAACCAGCGATGGATTTCTGGCTCTAATCCCACGCATTTCTGAATCTAAATATGAGATATTACTATTTCCAGATGAAATATAATTGATCATTGTTGGGTCATTAACACGGTCTAATATACCATCTGTACCACTATTTTCCGGAGGGTACGGAGATACTGCGGCACTGTAGGCAAGTCGCCCGCCTTCAGTGACGGTATACACCGGATTAATTGTCTCGAGAGCTTTATTATTAGGGAGGCTTTCATCAAAAACCCAATAATGGATTAAATCACCCTCTTCCCCAGGCTCTTCAAAGTCCCCGGTAAACCCTGAAAGGGAGACGTTGTTAAATCTCACATTTCCACTATTACTTTGTAGAATTACTTCAGAACCACCAAACCGGACCCTAACTTTAAAATCAGGGTTATTATTCGCTTC
>REDT01000050.1 GCA_007693295.1 Balneolaceae bacterium | reverse complement strand
TGCACTATGCTATTGATGGCGCCCCGTTGGGGCTTGGTCTATTTACTTGAACTACATTCATGTCACACATTTTAAGTTACCGAACAATCGTCTCTGAGGCGGATCGGGAACAGCGATGGGAGTTATTGGATACGATAGGCGCTGTGTACGTTCTGGTTCCGATCGTGTACGACGGGCTAAGATAACACCAAAGATCAGGTAATGGAGTGGCTATAGTATGAAGCCTCTGGCTGCGCATCCTGGAAACAGGATAGCCGGTACGCTACGTTTATAGTGAAAAACGTATTCTGCTAGGAATGGTAAGCTGAACGGGCTTCCTCTTTCTTCTCGGGAACATCCTCTCCGCCGATCCAAAGATGGAAGTTGTAAAGCAGCTGTACGGCCGGAAGTATGCAGAAGCCTGAAGCGATCACAATAGCCATCTGGAGATTGATCTCAAGAAAGCTGATGCTGTACGCAATGCCGATTACAAGGATATTAGCCAGCCAGAGAGAAAAAGAGACGTATTCATGGGATAGCCCCATGTCTATCAGCTTGTGATGCATGTGGCTGCGATCTGCTCCAAAGAGTCTTTGGCCGCGTACTGTCCGCAAAATCATCACTCTTACAGTATCGACGATTGGAACAATAAGAGCTGCAATCGCAAGGACATGAGCATTTTGAACGTACCACCCTTCACCGGCCAGGCCGGAGTTGAGAGTTAGGAATTTCAAAGCGAGAAAGCCGAGTATAAAGCCGACAGCCATAGCGCCGGTATCACCCATAAAGATTCGTGCGGGGTGCATGTTGTATACTAAAAATCCAACAAGCGCAGCTGTGAGAGAAAAAGAGAGAATTGCCATACTCATAAAGCCGGCTCCCCAAAACCAAATTCCGAGGATGCTTGAGATGATCACACCTACACCGCCTGCCAGTCCATCGATACCGTCAATCAGGTTAAATGCGTTGATGATAGCCACCAACACGACTACAGAAAAAATAACGCCCGCAATCCAGGGAATTTCATTTAAGCCAAACACACCCCCAAAATTGGTAACGATAATATTTCCACCTACCACAACCAGTATGGAGGCCACAATTTGTACAATGAGTTTCTTTACGGGATCGAGCATCAGAATATCATCTCTGACACCGACAAGTAAGAGCGTAAAAAGAGCCGCAATGAAAAATGGGTAAGAGGCGAGCTCAGCGGCATTTCCCCAAACTGAAAATGAGATGATGAATGCTGAGAAGATGCCGATACCGCCCAGGGTTGGCATTGAGCCTTCATGAGTTTTGCGCACTTCATCCGGAGCGTCAATCAGATTCTTTAAACCCGCCAGTTTTATAATTACCGGCATTGCCATATAGCAAATCACAAAGGCTGTGGCTACGGCCGGTAAAATTAATAGTAAATCACTAATTGACATTTATATTACCCCTTACTCCTAATGTGTACTTTAATAACTCTGCTATGAAATCTTATTTAAACTTTACTCTCTGCTCAATTCTGTAATGCTTATCTCAAAGCAACTCTTCACAACAGACAACTTATTTAGTTCGCTATTTTTTTAATTGTGTTTCAAAACATACATTTTTCCTTCACTATAGATAAGCAATTTCCTCTTTAATAGAAATATACTCTTAGGTGAAAAGGCCTAACAGGGCCTGTTTTGCAGTTAGAATTTATTAATGATATGGCGCTGCAACCTGTAGTATTTAAACTGTTTACTGCAAAAAAGGCCATCAAACATCTTCATATTTGCAACCATTTTCACCCCCAAACCAAATGCACATCATGCAAATAAGCAACCCAGCCCGTTCAATCAAGAGCTAGTTTCTGCCGGTCAGCTCCATGACGGTCTCTTTGTCAGCACTGTGAAGCATACCCAGTTTCTTGAGCTCTTTTTTATAGGTATATGTCGGCACAATCACCTTCAACAGGTCTCTGACTGAGCCGGTATCTCCATTCTGGATTACTTCAAAAATTTGTTCAACCCGGGTATCCAGTTCTGCTTTGCTCATTTTACGGCTGCAAATTGCCTTGAATATCTCTTTATGATCGGTACCCGTCACGCCTTCCTCGGCATTCAACAGCTCTTCGAATAGCTTTTCACCATCACGAAGACCGGTAATTTCGATGTGTATATCCTTATCGGGTTCAAGACCGTGAAGGCGAATCAGGTCTTTTGCCATGTCCATAATCTTGACCGGCTCGCCCATATCCAGCACAAACACCTCGCCGCCGTTACCCATCGAACCGGACTGCATTACCAGAAGTACTGCCTCGGGAATGGTCATAAAATATCGCCTCATTTCGGGATCGGTAATCGTAATCGGCCCGCCATTGTTAATCTGCTCCATAAAGAGCGGCACAACTGACCCCCTGGATCCGAGCACATTACCAAACCGGACTGAAACAAATTTGGTCATACAGGTTCCGTTATACGACATGCAGATCTCTTCAGCCACGCGCTTGGTGGTCCCCATCACATTGGTGGGATTTACCGCTTTGTCGGTGGAAACCATTACAAATTTACCCACGTTGTGTTTACAGGCAAGTTCAGCAAGTGTTCTTGTGCCGCCTATGTTTACTTTGATCGCCTCCTCAGGAAAACTCTCCATCATGGGCACATGCTTATAGGCAGCCGCATGGAAAATAACGTCCGGCTGAATACTGCTCAGAATTTGGTCAATCTTAGTATAATCGGTTACGCTGGCTACACAGGGAACAATCTCCATACCTGTGTTGCGAAATTCGTTTTCGAGATGGAACAGTTCGGTCTCATCAATATCGAGAGCAACCAGAGAGCCGGGGTTCAGGTTCGCACACTGGCGAACAAGTTCACTTCCAATAGAACCTCCCGCACCGGTAACAAGCACTGTTTTTCCGGTAATACTGTTTCTAATAGAGTTCATATCGATCTTAACAGGTTCCCGGCCAAGGATATCCTCAATGCTGATATCCCGAATATGCTTCACTCCAACAGGATCGTCGGTTAGCGAATGGAAAGAAGGCAACACCTTGATATTCATATCCGGCCTGATGGATTTGACCTCATCAATGATATCTTTAAGCTCTTTCTTAGGGATTTCAGGGAATGCGACGATAAGCTGATCTACGCGATTCACCCGAATGTAGTCGATCATTTTTCTCTTTCCGCCCATTATACGGGTCTCATGAAGAAGAAGTCCCGGCATGATTCTGTCATCAAAAATACCGTGAACAGAAAGGTTCCAGTGATCGTTTTTCAGTATATCACGAAGTATCTGCTCACCTTCGCTTTCGCCCCCGAAAATAATCGTATGTTTTTTCTTTTTGCGCGGAGAGCTTATCAGTTCAATGTAAACCCGTTTACTGATCCTGAATCCTCCAATCAACAAAATAGCGTTCAACCCGACCAGAGCCGTGAATGCATATTCATAGTTTCCGGCACCTAAGAAAATTTCTGCAAAGAGGATGGCAAAGAGCCCTCCGGCAGCAACGCCATTAATAATACGGACCAATTCCCTGAGACTCGTATATCTCCAGTTCACCAGATACATTTTGAAGAATGCCATTCCCGCCAGTATCGAAGCAATAATAACCGCCGAATATTCTATGGGATAGCTTTTTACAGACGCCGAGAAGGGCGACAGGATAATATAGGATGCAAATGCAGCAATAATTAAGGAGAATGTGTCTCCTGCAAGAAAAAACAAGCCTCTCGTAAACCTGTTGATGTATTTGTACCTTTCTTTATATGATTCAATTTCCATATGAACTCTTGGCTATTGGCTGTTTACCCTTCCGGGAAAAGCCTTTTTTCTGCCCCGTTCACCGGGTACAGATTTACTTTTTTTAATTCAGGTTTCAGTATTACAATGCGTAATTTTCTGATTAAAACATTCAACTGCCCGCAAAATTTATCCTTTGATAATGGAGAAGTTACAAACTCTTTTGTCAGATTAAATCTCTTCATTCCGATACCTTGAGTTAATTAAGTTCCTTTGCAGTCAGTTGTTTTTGTTCTAATGATGAATGAATTCAGACAAAATGATTTTCATCACCGGTTCTGTTCTAGTTCCTTCTCTAATGTATTTAATTCTCAATGAAGTGTTAATTACAATCTTATAATCAAGGTCCATGCGTTGGTTAGCATTTCAGTGCAATTACGATGAATGAGAGCGGTTTTTGATGCCATTTTGCATGCTTTTTTATTTATCGACTACTCTAAACAGACGTACCAAAATTGTTAAACCACTTTAACATTTATAATTTTTCCCAAAATTCATAATGAATAAAGAAGAAATCCGGTTTCAGATATTTCAAAGTGATGATAATAAGACATTTATCATTGAAAAGTTTTGATATGCAGATGAGGAATTATTATGTGCCGGCGCGAGTGGGGTTTTTGGTTGTGTGGTCACGTCAAGTTGGGAGCGCCGGGAGCGTTGAAATTACACGGTCGGATAAGAGCATTGGGCCATGATTATTTTCGAGATTTTGATCAAATTCCGTGGCCTTGGTATTCAACCCCATTCGGGGTTGTGCCTCTTCGCCACTTTTTACCCCGAGTTTCACCCGGGGCTATTCATTTTCAACCCCTGTTCAGGGGTTTGGGATCTACGTTCAATTCTTGAATACGATGATTTGAACATTATACTTCCCAATATCGCAGCGCTGTAGTTACCGATCAGATGTCCCCACGGGACATAGCCAAATAATCGAGAGA
>REDT01000176.1 GCA_007693295.1 Balneolaceae bacterium | reverse complement strand
CTAGGACGCCGGCAGAAGGGAGGCAACGGGAGATGAAAAGAGGTATATTTGAAGCTCAAAAGACATTTCCATATCCCGACAGAAAAGAATTCTCGGGATTCCTCAGCATGACATGGTTTCAAACATCTGTTTTCTCAAAGTTACCCTGTCTTATACTGACTCTCTTCAAGAGTGTGTTTTGTTTCCCATTTTTTCAAAATCTTCTTTATTTCCGAATCGCTTAACACCTCCGGGTTTTCATAAACCTGGGAAACCCCATAAAACGAATGGGGAATCTCCAGAATCACTGCATCATCCACCTTTGATTTTAAGATGCGATACATTTCATTGCCGCACGCAGGCGCTGCCACGATAATTCTTTCAGGACGCTGTTTTTTACAGAGCTCAATCGCTGCAAAGATGGTCGATCCTGTTTCAACTCCATCGTCTACAACAATAACAACCCGGTTCTTCAACGATGCAAGAGGCTCTCCGTTTCTGTATGCCTTCACACAGCGGGCTATTTCAGCCTTCTCTTTTTTCATCACTTTTTCTATTTCAGACTTCGATAGCCTCCCTTTGGCCCTGGGGTTTAAATAGAGGCTTCCATCTTCAGCAATGGCGCCAAAAGACGCTTTCGGCTGCCGCAGGTAACCCAGTTTTCGGGCTATCACTACCGCAAATTCGCAATCCAGGTGCCGGGCAACCTCACAACCAACTTCCACCCCACCTCTTGGTATGGCCAGTACAATGGGAGTAGCACTTCTCTGTTTTTCCAGCTCCAGCCCAAGTTGCAAACCGGCGTTTCTCCTGTTTTTAAACATGATCTCTCTCTTTCGTTTGTTGCTTTTAAAAATTTTCAGGGTTAAAGCTTGCTCCATGCGCTCCAAAGCGGACGGCCATCCTTATCCCTGAGCCTTACAGCCATATCACCATGTATAATCATCTCTGCAATTAAAGCAGGTTCGTGATTATGATTTACCCGGGAGCCCCGTACCTTAATCTTATCACCGCGTTTAATTTTCTGTTTCTGGTGATCGATATACCATGCAGGCCCCAGGTGAACCGGAATCAGTTCGTCACCCGTGTCCAGGATCATCTCAACCCCGCGGTCCTCTCCATTTTCCCTGCCCGAGTAGAACATATCCTCGACCCGCCCCTCAATTTCTTCTACAGTTGCCGGATTATAATTTCTCTTATAGCTTCGGTGTGAGGTTTTATTATATAGATAACCGGCAAGGGCCGCTCCTGCAATGGCAGTGATTGCTCCACCGGCTATAGCTTCAGTTTTGTTAATTTTCATTGTTATCTCCGTTTATGTTGTCGGTTCTTGATGCAATAAATATCTCAGTCTCATTGAAAAACAATGCTCTCCATAACCTGAATGAATTACTGCTGATGTTTAGTGTTAAGTCAATCTTAAACCTGACAGCCGAGGTGCAGCTTTAACGGTACACCCACTGCCCCGTAAGGGATCCCTTGGGGAACAGCGTTGCTTTGGGATCGCGCATGGGTGAAATCTGTGATTCAGGATCGGTGGACTTTTCGCCAACGCTGACAGAAACCCGCAAAAAGCGCGGGAATGCTGTCAGGTTTCAAACGTCACTTTAAGATTGACTTAACACCAAGTCACCCTCAGGTTTACTGTCCTGAATTACAGTTCTTCTTCTGCAGCAGGCATCACACTATTCCAAAGTTTTTGAATGTCTTTAGGCATCAATCCTTTGATATCATCCATCTCGCCGGGAGATGTTCTTTCGTATAAAACTGTGATCACCGCGCGAACTGCTTCTGTTACAGGTATATCAATAGAGGGTGCCATTCTCTTTTTTATCTGCTGCATGAACTCCTCAGCGTTCATTTTTATTGGTTTGCCGGTGGGTTTGTACCCTTCCAAATAAATTCCGCGCACAAGAACCGGCAGCTGTGCTGAAAGGTGAAACACCTCCTGCAGGGTTGTTCGGTCACGAATGGTGTGAAGCACAGCTTTCATGACATTCATTGCCCAGTCTGTCCGGTCGGGAACGCGCATTACATTGGCTATATCATTCAGCCAGGATTTGGTTTCATTACAATACTTTTCAAGGTTTACTTGTTCATTCATGGCAATTTATTTTGATGCATATTTTTGTGTAAAACAGCCTCTCAATCAAGGTGTTAAATTATTAAGAGACTGCGTGTAAGTGACTTCCACAACACTCGTAATCCATAAACCTCACATGCTGTAGTGTTTTTTACTATAAGCTTATCGCTGCCAAATAATTCGATCACTGATCCTTTAACTGCGATGATTTATCAGCCATAGCACTACATGAAACGTAGTGTTTTCTTTATCGGCGAATAAGATTCTAACTCATTTCCGGGAAGTGCAGACTACTTATATTATTGAGTATAGAGCATGTATAATGAGGCCAATATGGATACAGAGATCAAACAGCTCAAAATAAAGCTGGATCTACCCGAGGGTACGATCGCATACTACCGGCTGCAGCAGCAGTGGGAAAATGAAGGCGGTGCAGTCAAAATCCTTTCCAAAGAGAGCCTGGTACCGGCCGAAAAACTCCCCTTTACAGCCGGTGATTGTTTTAGGGTGATCGGCGGCAGCGTTGACCTGATTGATGATGAGTTTTATTACATCGTGGATATTGAAATAATTACCGAAGACCGGACGGCTTAAAAACGGCCCTGAATCACAGACAATCCATTCGGAACCAAATGAACTGCTACGCAGAAGGAGAGTAAAAATGAACCTGCAAAGATCGATTCGGCCTTCACCCGCAATAACGGTTTGGTTACTTCTCTTCACCCTTTTCAGTTCGGAAACAGTACTCTCACAGGGCAGCCTATACAGGTCGGGCGACGTAGTTCGTGTTTCCTCAACCGACACCCTTCAAAGGCAGCTGTTTGCTGCGGGAGAGTGGGTTGAAATTGCCGGATATCTTGCCAACGACATCTACTCTGTGGGGAATTCAATTACCATTGAGGGCACCATTGTTGACGATGCATTCCTTGCCGGGGAAACCGTTACCATGCAAGGAGTTGTTGGCGATATGCTGGTTAGCGCTGCCCGCACGCTGATTATTGATGGACAAACCGGCGGGGATCTGATTGCTGCAGCCCGAACATTACGGATAACCGAAAACGGGCGGGTAGGCGGAAATCTTTTTGTGGCCGGGAATGAGATCAGAATGGAGGGGTCATCTGTTGCCGGCAGAACGCGGGCAGCGGCAAGAAGCATCTATCTGGATGGTACATTTGCCGACCACGTTGTGATCTACAGCAGCGACATCACGTTCGGCCCGGATTACTACAGTGCAGGAGAAACCAAAATTGTGAGCAATACACCGATTTATCGCGACAACCTTGGTGTGATTCCGGAACGGCTCTCCATCGAAGTTCGCCGGCCACCCTTTTTCCCTTTTCTGATAGTACAAATCTGGTTCTATCTTTCGCTCCTGGTTACCGGTATAGTGCTGTTGCACCTGTTCAGGCCTGTTGCTGAAGAGATGCAGCGGTTTGCAAAGCAACGATTCTGGAAAAACACAGGGATCGGTTTTCTCATCTTCCTGCTAATGCCGCTGATTCTTCTCCTGATGATGTTTCCCCTGATCACCATTCCACTTGCCGGACTCCTTGGAGTTCTTTATCTGATTGTTCTTTTTGTGAGCTATCTCTTTGTAGCCACGCTTTTGGGCCTGCAGTTTATCCTCTGGTTTAGAGAAGAAGCCACCCCATCAACGTATTATTACGGCCTTGCCCTTGGCCTGATTATAATTGCAATCATGAATAATCTGCCGGTGATCGGTGTTCTATTCAGTTTCCTCCTGCTCTTTTTTGGCGTGGGAAGTTTTTCAAACTATCTCTACATGAGATATAAACAGAGGGCTGACAAAAAGAATGTGCCTTACAACAATGGATCAACAGATCCGGCAACTGAAAACCCTGATAAGGAGTAATTATGAAGCTAATGATCATCTATGCCACTACCGAAGGGCACACCAGAACTATCAGTGAATACCTGCGTGATGAAGCCGAAAAAGCGGGACATTCAGTTGCGCTGATTGATTCGACGGTAACACCGCCCGCACCCGACGAGTTCGAGGCCGTGATAATTGCCGGATCTATTCATGGAGGCAAGTACCAAAGCGCATTAAAGCACTATACTCTGGAGCATCGCGAAACACTGAATGGAATGAAGAGTGTGTTTCTATCGGTGAGTTTAACGGCAGCAGCAGATGAGCCGGAGTCGTGGAAAGAGCTCAGGCAACAGACTGAGGATTTTCTAAACGAAACCGGCTGGCAGCCCGCATTTACAGAGCAGGTTGCCGGTGCACTACTCTATACAAAGTATGATTTCATGAAACGGTTTTTAATGAGAGTTATCACAAAACGCGCTGGCGGTGATAGCGACACCTCTAAGGATTATGTGTACACCGACTGGGACCAGGTGAGGGGAATTATGCAGAAAATTGAACAAGATTAAAGCCAAAATCCATGGAAACAGAAGTGAAATTTTTCAGAAGCTCAATTGCATTCAATCTCACTTTGAGCCCCACACGTCCGATTCAAGAAACCCCTACAAGACCATAGTTCGAACGCCTACAATTGCCTTTACTTCAATGACTTATAATGTTTATAGACAGTTCAATTGACGTATTGAAGACAAGAGATTGAGAGCACAAGTGTAAAACGGAACTACGGTGAAGTTTTGCAAGAAC
>REDT01000321.1 GCA_007693295.1 Balneolaceae bacterium | reverse complement strand
TCTCCTCCGGGCTTCAGGTAATCCACGACATGATCACAGACCTCGAATCAAAGGGCATCAACAGAGAGAGGATCATTCTTCTTGGATTTTCACAGGGAGCCTGTTTGGCTTCAGAATTTGTGGCCCGTCATCCGGCCAAATATGGCGGACTGATTGCCCTAAGCGGCGGATTGATCGGCGACTCCGTTTCACCGAAAAATTACACCGGCTCACTCGAAAATACACCCGTATTCATGGGCTGTTCAGATATTGATCCACACATACCTGTAGAGCGGGTACATGAAACTGCTGAGATTCTCGAAGGGCTGGGAGCTGACCTTACCAAAAAAATCTATCCCGGTATGGGGCATACAGTGAATGAAGATGAGATAAACAACACGCAAAAGATTTTGAACCGGTTTCTGATAAATAAATAAAAAATGAATATATAAGTGTGATCCTGTTGATCTATTCTTATTTTCTTACCTGAACTTATTACCAATATGGTTACTGCTTCATATACCATTCGGAACAGCCAGCGTTCGTAAGAGCTGCATACTCCGAATGAGATGGTGCTGATTCCATTGGCATCCATCTGTTACAGGCCATCGTTGGTATCGCTACATGATCACCGGGTAGTTTTAATCGCTAAACAAGTTTCTCTAAAAAAGTCAGGTTTTAATGCAAACGGTTCAGGATACAATCTGGGAGGTAGTCTATGCCATTTTACCGATTACGATTCTGGTTCTGATTCTACAATACACACTGATATGGCTCCCGTTTGAATCGGTACTTCAGTTTTTAGTTGGTGTTTTATTTGTCTCTTCAGGGCTGGTTCTGTTCTTAATCGGAGTACATATTGGCCTGCTTCCCGTTGGCGAGATGATCGGGTCTGCCCTGCCCAAAACAGGTAAATTATGGATGATTCTGCTTTTCAGTTTCATTCTCGGATTTTCGGTCACCGTTGCCGAACCGGACGTACATGTTCTTGCAGGTTATGTGGACCAGGTTTCGGAGGGTGCTATTGGCAAGTGGGCATTGATCCTGCCGGTAGCGCTTGGGCTGGGTATATTTGTAGCTCTTTCCATGGCGCGAATTATTTTCAAGATCTCAATAAAATGGATGCTCTTATTCGGATACACTATTGTTTTTGGATTAGCATTATCCCCATGGGTATCAGAACAGTTCATTCCCATATCATTTGATGCCGGCGGGGTTACTACCGGCCCCATGGCCGTGCCGTTTATCCTCGCATTTGGCGTGGGTATAGCTTCTGTACTGAGAACGGATGATCAGGCTGCAGAGGGCTTTGGACTTGTTGCCCTTGCCTCTATCGGACCGTTAATCGCTGTGCTCATCTTAGGAATTATATTTGCTCAATAAAGCTATGGATGTAAAGATTTTTTACGGTTTTGGAGATGTACTGCTTGAGGTTTCAATGGCCCTTATACCGTTGATCCTCTTCTTTTCGTTCTTTCAGGTATTTATGCTGAAGCTGCCCTTAAAAAAGGTAAAGGACATCTTTGTTGGGCTGGTACTAACATTTATGGGACTTTCACTCTTCCTGCAGGGCGTGCATGTAGGTTTTCTGCCTGTTGGCCGCGAAATAGGCGATATTGTAGGAGACTGGAATCACCAATGGTTACTGATCCCCATTGGTTTTTTACTCGGTTATGTGGCAACATTTGCCGAACCTGCCGTTAGAGTATTAAATATGGAAGTGGATAAGGTAACCAGCGGCTATATCCCCCAGCGGTTAATGCTCTATACGCTCTCCATCGGTGTAGCGATCTCAATAGCATTGGCAATGACGCGGATTCTCTACGGAATTCCGCTTTGGTATTTTATTGGGCCCGGTTACTTTCTGGCACTCTCAATGACTCTTTTTTCAACAGAAACGTTTACATCCATAGCTTTTGATGCCGGCGGTGTGGCAACCGGGCCAATGACCGTAACGTTTATTCTTGCTATTGCGCTTGGTTTTTCAGACACTTTGGAAGGACGTGATCCTATGATCGACGGTTTTGGAATGATTGCCCTGGTGGCTCTGGCACCCATATTATCTGTTTTGACACTCGGTTTATTATTTAAATACAACGAATCCAGATCTGATGGTTAAACTTGTAGGCGATGAGTTCAAACTCATCTTTATCATAGTGAAAAAAAATCTCTCCAGGAGAGTTATAAAAGCTTGCATAAAGGCCGGTGCCGAAGGCGGAACCGTTCTGCCGGGAAGAGGAACAGGAACTCATGATACAGGATCGATTTTTGGAGTTAAAGTTGAGCCTGAAAAAGACATCATTCTCTGTCTTGCACCAAATGAATTGGTGAGCAAGGTTCTGTCAAAAGTGCGCGCAGCTGCCAGGCTCGACAAGCCGGGTACCGGTATCGCATTTGTCGTGAACAGTAAAAATATTTGCGGCATTGCGCATCTTCTTAATAATTCAAACAGTTCATCATCCAACAATTAGACAATCATGCCAAAACCTGATGACATTATTTTTCAACTGATCGTAACTATTGTCAATCGCGGCAAGTGCGGCCCGGTTGTGGAAGCATCCAGAGAGGCGGGAGCTGAGGGTGGAACCATCATCTCCGGTCGTGGTTCCGGTATTCATGAGAAAGCAAAGCTCTTCTCCTTCACAATTGAACCTGAAAAAGATATCATTCTCACCCTGGTTCCATCCGACAGGACCGAAAAAGTGCTGGATGCTATTGTAAAAGCATCTGAATTAAATGAACCCGGTCATGGAATTGCTTTTGTGATTGATGTGGAAGAGGTAACCGGGATCAATCACCTCATAGACTAATTCCGGGATGACAAAACCGACTCTTATATATGTCTATGACCCTCTTTGTGGCTGGTGTTTTGGGTTTCATCCTGTGATGGAGAAACTGGCAGAACGCTTCAAGGATCAGCTTAAAATCCGTGTAATTGCCGGCGGGCTGGCCGTAGATGAAAATGCCCAGAGCATTAGCGAAGGGTACGGCTACATACGCGGCGCAGTAGATCAGGTAGAGCAGACAACCGGCGTGCAGTTCGGCGAGAACTTCAAGCTGCTGGCTGAAGAGGGAAGCTACCTATACGATTCAGTACCCCCCGCCACTGCTCAAACTGCGGTTGGTATTCTATACCCGGAATCGTCACTCGCATTTGCAGGCAAGCTTCACAACGCACTTTTTGTTGAGGGGAAAAACCTGAACGATCCGGCTGCATTTGAAGAAATTCTCAACGAGATGAAACTGGATATCAAGCCATTCCGGGAGAAGTTTGATGACGAGGCAACCCACCGTCAGACCCGCGAACAGTTTGAATGGTGCAAAACCGTTGGTGCAAGTGCGTTTCCGACGCTGCTGCTCGAAATCGGCAACGACACCGGATTGATGTCGCGCGGTTACCGCCCGTACGACACGCTTGAATCGCACCTTCATCACCTCATCCGCAACTACGAAAAGCTTCTTTCCTGATAAAAAAATCTCCATCAATATCCACATTTACATGAACAGATTAATTCTTCTGCTGCTCTCCTTTACCCTCTCCTCCGTTATCTATGCCCAATCAAATGATTTCACCCTTCACGAAGGAGATATCGACGGGGCACCCTACAAAGTGGTTGTGCCGCATCAATGGGTGGATGGCAAGGTATTTTTTCACGTTCATGGCTGGCGGCCGGCCGATGCTCCCCATGAAGCCGACCTGGACCTGAACGATCCCTTTTACCGGAACCTGCTTGAAGAAGGATGGGTTATCGGCAGAACAGCTTTCCAGGAAAATGGTGTGGATCACGACGCTCATACCGAAGAACTCGATAAACTAAAGAGTTGGATTAGTGAACGGGTGGGAGAAATTGAACTGCTGATCATGGAAGGAGAGTCCACAGCCGGTACACTTCTGCTGCGCATTGCGGAACGTAATCCTGACCTGGCCGAAGGTGTTATTGCAAAAGGTGCATTTGTGGAGCTGGCCGATGAAACCGCCGACTCCTACCTGGAAGCCAATCCTCAAATCCCGGCAGTTTTAATGAGTAACCTTACCGAACTGGACGGGCCGGTGGCCTTTACAGCAACTGCCGAATTTGCCCCGGTACCGCCGTCACTGCGCCCCCTGCTTCGTCCCGGACATGTGAATGTAAACTGGATGGAACGCCGGGATGCTCTCTATTATCTCTATGCCTGGATTCGTGACGGTGCGTACTCACCGTTCAGCGACGGTACAAGAAACGTACCCGACAGAGATACCGGCACAATGGTCCGGAATGAGACGATTGAGAACAGGGTTGCATCCATAAACCCCTATTTCGGGAATGCCATACTTGGTTTTCACCCCGATGAATTAAAAGAATCCGGAATAGAGCAGGGACACTCATTTATATTTGAGGTGCACGGACAACAGCGAAATGTGTTCTATGGGCAATCGTATGGTGATGTTGAACACGGTGAGTGGGTGGCATTCCCCACGGCTGATGACCGGATATTGGTGGCCCGCAATCATGAAAGCGCAGTTGAAGCTGCGAATTTGAGTGTGGGAGACGTTGTGAGATTGAAACCACTTGACAATTGAAATCCTAAATGAAAACCATCCAATCCATCGTTGTTGTGGGAGCTACAGGCATGCTGGGCTCAAAAGTATCCCGGATTTTGAAAGAAGAGGGCTGCTCTGTAACTGCCGTTGTGCGCAACACGCAAAAAATTGAAGAAATCGAAAGCCCCAATGTGGATCTTTAAAGCACTGAAGCCC
>REDT01000158.1 GCA_007693295.1 Balneolaceae bacterium | reverse complement strand
TCCCCTCAAAAACCGGAGAACGACACGATCAGCTCTTTGCCTTCATCAATATCTGATGAGCGCCTCCCCCCTCAAGGAAAAGATTCACTCTTCCAAAACATTTACCTGAGTAGTGAACTAAAATCCGGCACCCGGCTCACCGGGCCGGTGCTCATACTGAACCCTTACAGCACCACGATAATAGAATCGGGATGGATGGGGACACTACTCGAAGATGGTACCTGGGTAATGAATCAATCTGAATCTCATACCGAAACAGAAGATCAGGATGGAGCCTCTTCCGAGGAAATTTCCGAAGCCGTAAACCTCCAGCTCTACACAAACCGGTTCAGGTCGGTTGCTGATCAGATGGGTGAGATGCTTCGAAAAACCTCCATGTCTGTAAATGTAAAAGAGCGGCTCGACTTCTCATGTGCCCTGCTCGACCGGGATGGTTACCTGGTTGTAAATGCGCCTCATATCCCCGTTCATCTGGGAGCGATGGGAAGTTGTGTACGAACGGTGATGCAGTGGCTCAGGGAAAATCCGGCGGATTTTCACCAACAGGTGGGTAAGAATATTTCGGATTCAAGCCCATTAGTTAAAAAAAATCCGCCGGATCGGGTCTTGAGCGAAGGCGACGTGATCATTACCAACCACCCCGCATTTGGGGGCTCACACCTGCCGGACGTGACGGTGATCACCCCGGTCTTTTCCGGCCAAGAACACATCGGGTTTGTGGCCAGCCGTGCTCACCATGCCGAAATTGGCGGGAAACGCCCCGGTTCCATGCCTCCGGATGCCAATAACCTGGCTGAGGAAGGGGTAGTGATTCCACCCCTCTTTCTTGCCAAAAGGGGAGTATTTGACTGGCAGGCGATCACATCACTTCTAAGAAACGGGGTGTGGCCATCCCGCTCGCCTGATGAAAACCTGGCAGACATCCGGGCTGCTGTTGCCGCCAACCATCGCGGAGTTACTGAACTAAAGAAGCTGGTTGGTATTCACGGCAAAGGCCAGGTAACAAACTACATGAAGAAACTAAAGGAGTATGCCTCCGGCAGAATGAGATCAACCCTTCAAAAAATTCCGAATGGAACCTACAGCGCGGAAGAGAAGATGGATGACGGTTCACTGCTCAGAGTTACCTGTCGGGTGGAAGGTGAAGCGATGTCGATCGATTTTACGGGAACCTCGGGCGTTCACCCCGGAAACCTCAATGCGAATCCCTCCATTGTGCACAGCGTGGTGATCTACGTGTTGCGGCTGATGGTAAATGAGCCCCTTCCGCTGAATGACGGGCTCTTGGATTCGGTCGAGCTGATCCTACCCGAAGGTATGCTGAACCCTCTATTCCCGGAAGATCCAAACGAGTGTCCGGCCGTGGTAGGCGGAAATATCGAAACCAGCCAGCGGCTAACAGACACTCTTCTAAAAGCCTTTGGCCTGGCTGCCTGCAGTTACGGCACTATGAACAATGTGTTATTTGGCAACGAAACGTTCGGCTACTACGAAACCGTGGGCGGGGGGACCGGTGCCGGTGATGGTTTTAATGGAGCCGACGCTGTGCATCAGCACATGACCAACACCCGCGCTACCGATCCTGAAATTCTGGAACATCGATACCCGGTTCGAATCGATCGGTACGCCATCCGCAAAAATTCCGGCGGTAAAGGGAGATGGAGCGGCGGTGACGGTATAGTCAGGGAGCTCACATTTACCGAGCCTGTAAGCCTCTCTGTACTCTCTCAGCACCGTGTCGTGAAACCCTACGGATTGAACAAGGGTGAGCCGGGAGAAACGGGATTTCAGCGCGTGATAAAAAGCAATGGTTCCGTAAAAGAGCTGAAATGGCGTGACGGTGAAGATCTTGAAGCCGGCGACCGGTTTATCCTTCACACTCCGGGAGGCGGCGGATACTCAGAATAAGTTGAGTTCAAGATAAAAGTTAATTATTCCGACAGATGGCGGAAGGCAATGGGGAAGGGAGTAGTGAATTTATAGTCAAATCAACACTTAGAGAATCATCCCCCTCGTCACGCCGTGGTCGTGACTCTCTTTTCACTCAGGGAAATCTCGGGGTTGTTATTCCAAGGCGTCTTAATTCTCTGCTATTCTCTTCAAAAAAAGCGCTAATTTCTTCCATACCCACCGCATATGTAATGCCATAGTTTATCCTGGCCTCTCTCCGAACAAATGCCGGCCCTGCGTACTCTCTATCGGGGTGAAAGTCGCGTTCATCAATAGCACCCGGTGATAAGAAGTATTCATTTTCGGCATATGCAGCCGACAGGGTACCAACCCACTCCAGTCCTGATCCATCGTTGCGCACTGAGAAAATGGGGCCTCCACTAAAGCCTCTGTTAAAAGATGCATCCACAACAAAACTTCTGCGAGGAGAGACTGAAAATTGGCTTACCATGCCCTTCGTTACCATTTGTACTCCTCTTGGGTATCCCAATGCATATACCATATCTGTCCAGTCGAGCTTTTCATGATTCCCCGGTGGAATGTCCAGCGGTTTTAGCCCCGGGTTTCCTTCACCCCCCCAATCCATGGTCAAAATAGCAAGATCTCTTCTTTCATCATTCAGAGCTACCTTAAATGTAATAAGCCTGCCCTCTCCAAAAAGAAAATGTGTCCCCGATGTTTTCACAGAAACAGCCTCCAGCCTGCTCTCTGCACTTTGAGAAGTACTTCGGTCATAATGCCAGATTGTATCCGGAAAACTAACCGTATGAGAGGCAGTAAGCATAGCCGTTCGGCCCATTCGATTTGATATAATTATCCCTGTACCTGCTGTAGAGTGATCTTCATTGAAGGCGCGAACAGCAATTTGCTCCAGGTTAACTCCGGGGATGTCTGATTCCGTCAAATTCCGAGCCGGATCTAACTGGTACGTTCTGTAAATAACACTGTTATGTAAACGTTTTATTGATTCGAAGCCCTCTTTAACCTGTTCGCGTACAATATCGGATCCCGCATAGCTCCTGTACATGCTTCTCTCATCTTCTACGTAAACACCCGGCTCCGGTGTAGAACACCCGGAAGAGAATAGTAGACCGGCTAAGATAATGGCTGTGAAAAATTTAGAGCTGTACTTTTTCAAAAGGTTTATTAAGATCATAGATCCCCTTTCTGCATTTGCAGAAATTAAGTGAATATCATTATTATCTATAACGAAAAAAAGTATATGAAAGTTTTACATTTTATATGAGTCACTAAATTAACAGACCCCAATATATTTAACATATAAAAAACTCCTGAAACAAAGACTACTTCATATACTTTTTTGGTCAGTTATTTCAGCCGCTTTTATAGGTCCTGGAACCGTAACCACGGCAGCTTCGGCAGGCAGTGGTTTTGGATATACCCTGATCTGGGCACTTATCTTTTCGACAGCTGCCTGTTATGTTTTACAGGAAGCCTCAGCCCGCATTACGGCCGTTTCAGAAATGAACCTGGGGCAGGCAATGAAACAGGAGTATGGCCATACAGCTCTTGGAAAATCACTGATCATTCTCACACTTATTGCCATTATTTCGGGTTGTGCCGCTTTTGAAGCGGGCAATATCCTGGGAGCTGTAGCCGGAATATCCCTCATCTTTGAACAGATTCCGGGCCAGGCTGTGGTGCTGGCCATCGGTATTATAGCCGGAATACTTTTATGGAAAGGGAGTATAGGCCAGATTGCCACCCTGCTGGGGTTTATAGTTGCGTTTATGGGAATCTGCTTTGTGATAACCGCCATAATGTTGCCACACTCCATCAGCTCTATTTTTTCGGGAGCCTTTACGCCCCGTATTCCCGTGGGAGCAGAAATCCTGGTTTTGGGCTTAATTGGAACCACCGTTGTACCCTATAATATTTTTTTGGGATCCGGGCTGAAGCATGCGCAAACTCCGTCCGAAATGAAAACTGGACTGCTGATCGCCATCGGCCTGGGCGGATTTATCTCCATCACCATTCTTCTCACCGGAACTGCGATTGCCGGAGATTTCACCTTCGAAGCACTTGCCGCTGCGCTTAACGTCCAGCTTGGGCCTGCGGGTGCATGGCTGCTCGGGATTGGCCTTTTCGGGGCCGGCCTCAGTTCAACCCTGACCGCAGCACTAGCCGCAGCCATCACTGCTAAATCGCTGCTGGCAAAATCCACGGAGAGCGAAAAATGGGTTGAAAATGGCCTAAGGTTCCGAAGCGTTTGGATCGGAGTTTTGGCAATCGGCCTGTTATTCGGATTGCTGCAGCTGCAACCGGTTCCCATCATCATACTGGCACAGGCTCTGAACGGAGTAATTCTGCCGATTATCGCCGTCGTACTCTTTCTGTTGATGAACAACAGCAGAGTGCTTCCAAAACAGTATCAGAATGGATCAGCCTACAACCTGCTAACAGCACTTGTTGTTTACCTTACCCTATTAATAGGCCTGACCAACCTCTTCAGAGCGCTTTCCCGTGTATTGGAATTTGATCTTCTCGATCAAACCACTATCCTTGTGGTTTCTTTTGTAATATTTATGTTATTAACTATTCCGATCGGAAAAAACATTTTCAGAAAAAATTCGTAAATAAACTGTTTCCTTTACTTTTTATTGAGATTGGGGTTCATGCCTGAAAACTGACAGCTTTCAGGAGTTTGTCATATAGAACCGGCCTCGATAACAAAATCACTATTTGATAGATAAACAGAACTAAACCCATAATTCCTGTTGCCATGCCTACATCCCGCTTCACTACACTCTTAATCCTGCTTTCACTTATTTTTTCTACTCCAATCCTCTCCCAATCGGCCGATGCCGACCATATAAAAGAGGCGGTATCCCAAGCGGATGTGGAGTTCAATATCTATTTTTTGGCTGCTGATGAGTTTCTGGGACGTGATACCGGCACCCAGGAGCTAAAAATAGCTTCGCGCTACATTGCTACATGGTTTCAGACAAATGGGATAGAAACCGCACCCGGCTACGACTCCTATTTCCAGAATGTTCCCTTTCAGCGTTTAAGGGAACCGGACCGTGGAGTTGTTGCCTTTGGAGATTCGACATTCACGCTTAACCGTGATTTTGTGGCTCTGAACAGTGAGCGCGGCAGTTTTGATGCACCATTTATTGTACTGGAATATGGCAGCCGTGAAGAGCTGAGTGAACAGAACGTTGAGGGGAAAATCGTAATCACAGCAACGGGTTTAGAAGGACAGAGCTCTCCACAGCAATTTTTCTACACTGCAGGCCAAAAAAGAGAATGGGCAAAAGAGGCCGGAGCCGTTGCATTAATTGAACTCTTTTCAACCCGGCAGCTGCCATGGCAGTTTTTGGTAAATTTCCTGGGTGGCGACAGGGTTGCACTTTATGAGGGCGGCGACAATGAAGAGGGTTCCATTCCACATCTTTGGATGAATGCAACCCAGGCGGATATTAAAGGGTTTCTTACAGCAAGCGATGCAGAGAGTGCCGATTTTGAACTTATTGGAGAAGAACCCGAAAAGTTTTACAGCCGAAATGTAATCGGAATTATAGAGGGTACCGATCCAGAATTGAAAGATGAGTACCTGTTGCTCTCAGCCCACTATGACCATATTGGAGTGGTAGCCGGGCATCCGGAGCCCATCACAAGCGAATACATCTTTAACGGCGCACGAGACAATGCTGTAGGTACCGCCGGCGTGCTGGCAGCCGGGAAATATCTTTCCCAAAATCCGCCCAAACGCTCCATTATACTGGCTGCATGGACAGCCGAGGAGATTGGCCTTCTGGGAAGCAATTACTTTGCCGAGAACCCCATGATTCCGCTTGAGCAGATTGTGTATAACCTGAACATCGACGGTGCAGGATATAATGACACTACCAAAGTAACCGTGATAGGCCTGGGCAGAACCGAAGCCGACCCTGAGATGAAAGCCGCAGCAGAGTCGTTTGGACTGGAAGCCATCCCCGACCCTGTTCCCGAGCAGAACCTGTTCGACCGATCGGATAACGTGAGTTTTGCCCGACAGGGAATTCCGGCCCCCACCTACAGCATGGGCCTCACCGCGTTTGATGAGGAGATCAACTACTATTACCACCAGGTTACCGACGAGCCGCATACCATCAATTACAATTACGTAACCGCATATATCCGGTCGTTTGTACTTGCCGCTCAAAAAATCGCCAATCGCGATGAAGCCCCATTTTGGATGCCCGGAGATGTCTATGAAGAGGCCGGAATTGAACTCTATAACAGGCAGTAGTTCAGTTTGTCGGTGAACTGTTTGTCTGTTTATCAGGTTGTCAGTTTTCAGTCTTGCTGACAACCTGATACACTGTTTACTGATCGCTGAAATCCTTATTCTTAGCGTTCTCATTTACACACAAAAATTTTCGATGTTTGATCCTGCTACGATAGACAGATTTAAGTCTCTCAAAACCCCATTTTACTATTACGATCTTAACCTGCTTCGGCAAACACTTGGTGAGATTAAAACACACGGCCTTGATAAGGGATATCATGTTCACTATGCCATTAAGGCCAATTTCAATTTTAGGATATTGGAGATTGTTCGCGAGGCAGGCCTGGGAATCGACTGTGTGAGCGGCAACGAAATTGAGAGGGCAATTGAAGCCGGTTTTAAGCCAAGCCAGATTGCATTTGCCGGTGTAGGCAAAACCGACGAGGAGATTGAGATTGGCTTGAAGTACGAAATTTACTCCTTTAATTGTGAATCCCTTCAGGAGATTGACGTTCTGAATCAGCTTGCTGAAAAGTCCGGTAAACATGCGAATGTATCGATCCGCCTGAATCCCAATGTAGAGGCCAAAACACACAAATACATCACCACAGGACTTACGGAGAACAAGTTTGGAATCAACCCCGACAAACTTCCCCTGCTTTTTGAAATGCTTCCAAAGCTGAAAAACATCTCGCTGACCGGCATCCATTTTCATATCGGTTCACAGATTATTGATCTCCAGCCCTTCATCGATCTGTGTGAAAAGGTAAACCGGGTGCAGGATCTCTTTGAGCAAAACGATATCCTGCTGCAGCATATTAACGTTGGCGGCGGATATGGCATAAATTATGAGACTCCCGATGAGGAGCCGGTCCCCGACTTCAAATCTTTCTTTGAAGTTTTCGATCGCAACCTTGAGATCCGGGACGGACAGCAGGTTCACTTTGAGCTGGGACGGAGTATTGTGGGCCAGTGTGGCAGCCTAATATCCAAAGTTTTGTTCATCAAAGAGGGCTTAAACACCAACTTTGCCGTATTGGATGCGGGCATGACCGAACTGATCCGCCCCGCCCTTTACCAGGCCGCACACCGTGTTGATCCCCTTACCAGTACACTGCCGGAAAAAACGTATGATGTGGTCGGCCCCATCTGTGAGTCGTCTGATACCTTTCGAAAAGGTATTCAGCTGCCCGAACTCAAGCGGGGTGACCTTGTGGCCATCCGCAGCGCCGGTGCTTACGGTGAGGTGATGAGCAGCGGGTTTAATTTACGCGAGCGGGTAAAGGCGGTCTATTCAGAGTAGAGCTGAGAAATAGGTATTGACACATTCTGAGCAACTAATCTTGCCCAAAAGCCTGCTCTTCGAAGTTTTAACGCAGTTGAGCGGGCAACACTATTTAAAAAGTGACAGGTCAAAAAGTCCCCTCTCCAGAGGGGATATAGGGGGGTGTTCGTAATGGGGAAATCGTTGATTGTAGCCCAAAAACATCATTTTTGAAAATCTGTCACTGGTAGTGCCGCTTTGGCGTTTCGAGTTTTGGGTTTGTGAATTTCTCACAGGGTGAATTAAATTGAGGCGGTTATCAGGTTCTTATGGCCACCGGTTCCTGTACGGTTTGTATATCATAGCCCTTTTGCATTCAATAAGAAACAAATGAGAGCCTCAATGAATATGGAGTTACCATTTTTCAGAATTTGAGGTTGAATATCCGGGTTAGTCTTTTCGCACAGAGCCGCCAACTACGATGGCTGCAGAAATTATAAGCAGGTTTTTTATGATATACTGCCCCTCCATGGTAGGAGCGTAGGGGAAATGTCCGGTCTGAAAAGTGACCTCAGTGAGGATGATCAGCGGAAGAAAAGTCCCGGCCATCTGCATGGCAAGTAATCCGATGGCAATACGGAGCGTGGGTTTGAACAGAAAGCAAACCCCGATAATAACTTCCCACCATCCAATGATAACCAGCCAAATTCCCGCGCTGAATACCGGCATCCAGTTAACGGTAGCCAAAACCAGCCCCTCGGCGGGAGAGAGCCCTATGGTTTTCAGGATTCCGAACCAGATAAAAATTACGCCCAGAGATATTCTGAGGGCGGGTAATCCAATCTTATACATATAGCCGGCAATACGGCGATCAATAGAATCAAAGACGTGCTTCATGGTAAATAATAATATCTGTGGCAGCTGCCATGGGGTTATTCCTGCTCAGGCTGGGAAGGATTTCAATTCGCAGCTAATTTTCGCAAACAGTGTGAATCCATCATGAAAACAAACCCGAATTTTTTAGTACTGCTTCACTCTCCTAAATGTTTACATATTCTAAATCAATCAACCCTTTTTATGCAGTTAAGGTGATAAAGAGCAAATTCAGCAGCTGATAATTGTGCAGGCTTCCGGATTTTTATAGCTGGTGAATGAATGCTTATCGTGTACAATGAGTTATTGTATTTCAAAAACCAATAATATAGAATTAAGCAGTCAGCAATATGGAAGAAGAAAAAAGTACTTTAGTCGAAGTTATGGAAAACGGACCCTTGCTTGTTTACGGATCCATTAAGATCACTAAACCGGATGGCAGCGAGGAAACGAAGAGTAAAACCACAGCATTTTGTCGCTGCGGTCACTCATCCAATAAACCATTCTGTGACGGCGCTCATAGAAAGCATGATTTTAAAGGCTGAGTACTTTATAGGTAAGTTTACCTTTAACAAACCACTTATACACCTTGAACCCATCAACAAATGGTGTTGAATAGCATTGATGAAGGTTCGTGTAAAGATTTATGGGAATGGCTTGCAGACAGGATCGTGTTGATACTACAGAAAACGAATCTCAAGCACTCTATCTTTTTGAATGAAAAGCCCTCTAAATTCTCTTATATCAGCTAAGGATATGAAAAATATTTATTTACTGGATGGTGGAACGGGTCAGGAAATATTCAAGCGTTCTCGAAAGCCGGCCCATCCATTGTGGGCTGCCAAAGTGATGATGGACCAACCGGATATTGTGAAAGACGTCCATCAGGATTTTATCAATGCGGGATCTCGCATTATAACCACGAATAGCTATACATGTACACCAACCCGCCTAAAGCGGGATGGTGAGATTGAATGGTTTGAAAAGCTACAACTACAAGCCACAGAAATTGCATTAAAAGCCAGAGATGAACTTGGATCCATTGCTGCAGACGTGAAAGTAGCCGGATGCTTGCCTCCCCTAACCGGAAGCTATACTACAGATGAACGTACTTTTTCGGAGCTAAAACTGGAATATGAGCAGATAGTTGACATTCAGGCACCTATTGTTGATCTGTTTCTTATCGAAACGATCTCCAGTATAAAAGAAGCAAAGGCCGCAGCAGAGGCAGCGCTTAAAAGTGGTAAAACGGTTTACCTGAGCTTTACGCTATCAGATAAAGAACCTAAGAAACTCCGTTCAGGTGAGGCCATCGATGAAGCATTGATTTCAATATCAGATTATGCTCTGGATGCGCTAATGTTCAATTGTTCTTTTCCGGAAACCATCAGCGAGGGGTTAACAGCACTGAAGCAGCTGGATATACCCTTTGGCGGATATGCAAACGGCTTCACGTCTGTTGATTCTCTGAAACCGGGAGGTACCGTAGGTCAACTTTCGGCCAGAAAAGATCTGGACGAAGAGAAACATGCTTCTTATGCAATGAACTGGATAAAGAATGGAGCATCCATCGTTGGTGGATGCTGCGAAGTAGGTCCTTCACATATAGAGTATCTCCGGGATCAGATAGAAAAAGAAGGATATCATATAGTTTCCTGCTAAAGTGTTAATCCCTAAACCCAAATCGCTTACATCACAATGTGTTGGTCAAACTCAGGTTTCATGGATGTATTCACAAAAAGCACACAACGAGTTCTTAGTTTGACATCGATCTTAAACAATGTGAATTAATTATCCGGATACGATGGTCGGGAATGACTCTAAGTTAAAAGTTTGCTTAAACAGCGAAGCCGAAACATTTATCAAGCAATTTTACCTGGAGTCCGGTTTGGTATGAACTTCCGAAAGATTGTGCACTTGAAGTGGAGATAGAGCATCCCGAATATGAGTGGTTTAAAGAGCTCGGATTAAAATGGTACGCTGTACCTGTAATAGCCGATATGGTACTTGAAATCGGAGGAATTCAATACACAGCGGCTCCATTTAACGGCTGGTTCATGGAAACGGAAATCGGGTCTCGTAACTTCGGAGATGAGCATCGATACAATCAGCTGCATGTCGTAGCTCAAAAAATGGGTATCAGTACCCTGAATAATCGCACGCTTTGGAAGGATCGAGCGATGACAGAACTAAATCAGGCTGTGCTTCACTCATTCAGAAAGAATGGAGTTCGAATTGTGGATCATCATACCGCTTCCAGGCAGTTCGCGACATTCTGTGAAAAGGAAACGACCGCAGGCCGGAAAGTAATGGCCGACTGGAAGTGGATTGTGTCCCCTTCAGCGGGCTCTTCGATGCAGGTTTTTCATAAGGATTGGGCGAACGAAGTGAAGCGCCCAAATTTTTTCTATAACACGCCTGCCTGGCTGAGAGAAACTGAGCCATCTCCGGAGAAACAGTGCCCTTTTCATATTTCCGCAAGGTCTGCAAAGTTTAGTTGATCCTCACTGAAAAGGTAAATGCTTATTCAGGTGAAACCATAATTTTAACCTGCCTTTTATCTTTTACAAGCACTTCAAACCCTTTCTCAACAACATCATCGAGCTTGATTCGATCGGTTATCATGTCATCACCGCTAAAATATCCCTCGCGCATCAGTTCCATTACCGCAGGATAAATATGCCTGTAAGCAATAATACCTTTCAGGTTTTTTTCTTTGATTACAATATCATTAAAATTGATGGCTGCATTTTCTTCCCAAATGCTTACCACAATAATTTCACCACCAATGCGGGTTGCGTGTATGCTTTGCTGAAGAACCTTTTCGATACCGGTCACTTCAAACGAGACATCCACTCCACCACCCGACATCTTGTTAATTTCTTCTACCGGATCCGATTTGGATGAATCAACAACGACTGCCCCCATTTGCCCGGCTTTCTTAATACGGGCTTCTGAAACTTCGGACGCATATATTTTGGATGCCCCGGCAGCTTTTAGTGCATCAATTACCATTAATCCGATAGGGCCTGCACCAAATACAGCAGCAGTATCACCGGCTTTGAAATTGCTTTGGCGAACCGCATGTAAACCTACAGCTGCGGGCTCTACCAGCGCACCTTGCTCAAAAGAGAGATCTTCCGGCATTTTGTGAGCCATGTGCTCACCAACTACGGTATATTCCGAAAAGCCACCGCCACCGCCTGAAAGGCCGTGGAAACCAAGTTGTGGAGATAAATTATAATGATGGTCTGTGTACTCTCCATCTTTATTCGGGGCATAAATGGGCTCAATAGCTACCCGGTCGCCAGGTTTAAGTTTGGTAACCTTTTCACCTATTTCAACCACTTCACCCGCAAACTCATGCCCCATAATTATCGGTGCTTTACCGCCCGAAATAGGGTGAGGCTCATCAACGGGAATAAAAATCGGGCCTACCAAATACTCGTGCAAATCGCTGCCGCATATTCCACATGCTTTAACTTTCACTTTAACATCATGACCTGTCGCTTTGGGTTCTTCAACATCCTCTACCCTGATATCTTTTGCTTTATACCATCGTGCTGCTCTCATAATCTGCCTCCTGTTTAATTCAACTTTAATAAATAAAATCAACTACTTATGAAATATAATGAAAAATATAATCTAAAGTTCATTGATTGACGAAAAAACAGTGAGTTAAACACATTTCGTTCTATAACGGGCAAAATTCCGGGCATTAATAGAGACCCGAAAAACATAAGGCTCTCTGGCATCACGCAGTATATGAGGGAGTGGGGCAAAAAAGTTTAGCTCGATTTTCAGTAAATTCAAGATAAAGAAATGGTTTCGTACAGTTCGGTTCGGGTTCATTGCTAAACTTCAGAAATGATCACCCGGCCGCGCTAATAACAGACAAGATAGAGACGAATGAAGAATGTGAGTACGGTCTTCGTGGTATTGGCAGCACTATTTTGGGGACTGTCGGGCGGAATCGGCGGGATTCTCATAGCTGACGACTGGGACGCCTTCGTGGTGTCGTTCTACCGGGGCGCAATCGGGCTGGTATTTGTTCTCGTTTGGCTAATGTTACGCCCGCACGGCAGCGGATTGGCAAGTCGACGATTATGGTTCTGGTCGATAATTGCCGGTCTCGGAATAGCCGGCAACTTCGCTTTCTATTTTGTGAGTATTGGGGAGGGAAGCGTCGCAGTTGCTGTGACGCTGATGTACTCTGCACCTGTGTTTGTGTATCTGGTGTCCTTCACACTCAAGCTGGAAAAATCCACTCCGCTTAAGTGGACCGCGGTCGCCATGGTAATGGCTGGCATTGTATTGCTCACACAAATATATAACATCGATGCGAGCGGCGTGACTCTTATAGGTGTAGGCGCCGGACTACTTGCCGGACTCTCCTACGCAGTATTTATTTTTGGATTCAAGTATGCAGCACCACACGGCAGCCCGCAGGCGATTCTTGTAATCGCTTTTGCGGTACTGGTAATCGTACTCATTTGGCCGAGTGACGCTGACCAGGCCGTAGCAGTACTGAGCACACAAGATTGGCTGCTATTCGCTGTATTAGGAGTGCTTGGTGCGGGATTATCCTTTATTATTTATATCGTTGGCCTGAAACATACCGCACCGGCCGTTGCCTCAATTGTGGCAATGGTCGAACCGGTTACAGCTTCGCTATTCGGTGTCGCGGTTTTGAATGAAACCCTGGCCGGCCTGCAGATCTTCGGCTTGGTATTGATTTTGGTGACGGTGACTGCACTAAGCGTGAGTTCGAACACCCGATGGGTACAATCAGCTGCTGCGTAGTGCCCGGATCCGGTAACCATATCTGCGCCAGCTTTTCCTGGCAAATAACGGTTTACTGCCAGGTACAGAGATGGCTGCTAACAAAACATGCAGATACTGAAGCTTTTGGACCGCTTAGTTGCCGAATCGTTAATTCGCAACCTGCTTTGAGGCTGGATTGAACAGGAATTGCAATCTGTAATACCAGATACCGGCTCCAATTTAGTGTGTCTATATCCAAGTTAAGAGGTACTCTTTAATCTCTCCGGTCCATCTCAAATTGTATTAGTCCTACTCTTCATCCCTCGCTATGTAGTAGCTTATACCTCCGGTTATAAGCACAAGCATTCCTATCCAAGGCGCCCAGCTTATCGTATAGGAATCAGGGTTTTGATCGGCGAAAAATAGGTAAAGAAAAAAAAATAGCCCCGACAGCAGAAGAATGATTCCTGTAACTTTCATAAGCCCTCAACGTTCTGATTTTGTTTATCTCTGTCTATGAATCTACAACCAAAAAATAAATTGTCATAATTCAGTTTATGGAAAATAGATGATATTGTGAGGATCTTATAGATCTCCGGGAGTTTTCGATCCTAGGTCACCATCTCTTCCGCCTTTGGCAGAGCTAATGCCGTCAGTACTCCGCCGATCATCAGCAGAGCAAACAGGCCGATTAGCCACTCTACCCCCAGTAAATCGGCAATAAAACCCAACGCGACTGACAGAACCGTAATCAATCCCACAAACGTATTGCTGACAGCAACATAAAGCGGACGTTCTTTTTCGGGTGCGCCATCTACCAGGTATGTTTTTCGTCCGAGCCGAATGCCTGCATGGGCAAATCCCGCAATGAAGAATACAGTTGAAAATACAATCGGTGTTTGCCAGGTTTCTGGCAGTATGAGAAAACTCAGGGCAATTACCGAGCCTAAGACGCCAACTAATCCGCCCGCAGCCATCACGTGCTTGCTGGAGCGATCGGCGAATCTGCCCCAGAAGTAACTGCTCAATACCATGGCCAGGCTATTGGCGATTACGAACAAACCAAGCCCGCTCACTTCTGTGCCGGTTATCTGACGTGCAAAAATGGAATAGAATGGAATAACCAGCATTACGCTAAGCAGAAAGGAGCGTGCTATTACAAATCGAAGAAAAAGGGGCTGACGTTTCAATAATCCCCATCCCTCTTTTGCCTCATTAAGGGCTGTTCTTGCACCATCCGTTGCGCCCGGTTCTTCTTTGATGTAGAAAAAAAGCAGAGCCGCCAAAAACCATAGAAGTGCTGCAGCTACGAGCAGGATTGCATACATGCCAACATCCTCACCCTCCCCTACATAATGATAGATTAAATAACCGCCGCCAAGGGCTAAAATCCCTCCTACTGTTGCCCGTATGGAGAGCAATGTACCCCGTTTTCCTTTCGGTATTGTTTTGGCAAGTACATCTTTATAACTCACAGAACCCACACCACTTGCAATACTGAACAGCGTCAATAAACCCAAAACTGCTACTCCACCCAGGTAACCGGTTAGTGAAAGTGCGGCAAATGCCATAAAGAGAAGTGCAACAGCTTGTGCAGTACCCGCTCCTACCCAAAACCATTTTCGGGTTTTAAACTTCCTGATCCTGCCTGATATGGCAAGTTGCGGCAAGAGTGATCCTCCCCGATTCAATGGAACCAGGAAGCCGCTTAACGAAGCCGGAGCTCCCATTGCCGATAACAGCCAGGGCAGCACTAATCCCGGACTGGCTATCTGTTCCGCCAGTTTGGTACACGTCCCGTTGAATGCATTCAGAAAAAAATTGCCCGGCGCCTCTTTGCAGGCGCTTTCGGGAATCGCCTCACAGGCGTTGTCGTCATCTTCTGTGATAAATTCGTATAGTCGCCGGGAGAATTCGTTCTTTTCTTCTGCCATCTACAATGGATTTTGTGCGAAAAACGTCCTGTGTACACCTTTTCCAAAGTTACCGACGCTGACAGAAACCCGGAAAAGCACCGGGAATGCTGTCAGGTCTAAACCGTCACATTCAACTTGGCACTGAGACTTTTAGAGCCTACTCAAAATCTGTAATCAGAACTTCCGAAGGTTCGCGCACTGACCGAAGCCGTTCAGAAACCTCTTCGGCACCTCTCATCACGCGAAGCATATTCAGGCCTGCAATCTTCCGGAGTTCATCTTCGGTATATCCCCGCCTGAGCAGCTCAGCGAAAAGATCGGGATAGGTTGAGACATCTTCCAGGCCCAAAGGCAGCGTAGGAATACCATCGTAATCGCCACCGATACCGATATATTCAGCTCCAATCAGGTCACGAATGTGATCAATATGATCGGCTACCTGTTCGAGGGTTGACTTGGGCGCTTCATTCTCCTCATCCCAGGCTCTCATTTTATCGCGAACCACATCAGGAATACCGGGATTCAGATACTCCATTTTTCGCTGGTATGCGGCGCGCTCTGCAAAATGCTGGCGCCTCTCCTCAGAGGTAAATGTCTCAACAAAAGTTACCATCACAATTCCACCATTTTCAGCCGTAAGCTCAAGCACATCATCCGGTACGTTGCGCGGATGACCGGTCAATGCAAGGGCATTAGAGTGAGAAAACATCACCGGGGCTTCAGAAACGCGGATTGCATCTCTCATGGTTGCCGGAGTTACGTGCGACAGGTCGACCAGCATACCCAAACGATTCATTTCGCGAATCACCTCTTCGCCGAATTCAGTAAGTCCGTCATGCTGTGGGTCATCGCCTGCGGCATCGGCCCAGTCGAGTGTTCTTCCGTGGGTAATGGTCATATAGCGAGCCCCCAATTCATAAAACATACGAAGTACAGCGAGGGAATTATTTATTGAGTGTCCACCCTCCATTCCAATCAGGGATGCAATTTTTCCATCTTCAAAAACTCTCTCAACATCATCGGCTGTGAGTGCCAGCTCAAAATGGTCGGGATATCTTTCAACCAGGCGATGTACAAAATCGATCTGCTCCATAGTCTGTTTTACGGCTTCCGGCTCAGATATATTCGCCGAAACATATACCGACCACCATTGGGCTCCAACCCTTCCTTCACGCAAACGCGGAATATCGGTGTGCATGGGAGGGTCAAGATGCGTGGTGTCGTAAAAGTCGAGTTCTGAAAATTTGTACCCTACTCTGTTCCGATACTGCCAGGGTACATCGTTGTGTCCGTCAAAAAGCGGTACGCTCTCAAGAATTTCAATGGCCTGCTGCCGGTAATCATCACGATCGGTCTGCGCGGAGAGTGATGCACACCCCATAAACAGGGCCGAGATCAATAGAACAGATAATAAACGCTTGTAGTTATTTAACATATCAGAATTGAATTTAATTGAATTTCTAATGAAGATAAGGGTTCTGGTTTATAGGCAAAAAAATTTGAAAAAGTTCTTCCGGATTTTAACGTAAAGTCTACATGTCTTCCCGTACCGGACTCCTTATAATTGCTGATTAAAATCCTGAACCGGTATTCGAGCTGTTCGAATGCGTAGCTGGGGTTCTGTCTGCGTCCAGGCAACAAAGATTTCATCCCCATCCAGCTTTATTCGCGGAAAACCACTGGATCTTGAGGAGGAGGTAACACCGGCCCTTATCGGCTCACCAAGCTCACCGTCTGCCCGAACTTCTCTGACCATTATATTACCTAATTCATTCGCGCGATTCATCCAGCTTACATAAACTGACCCCTCGGCACCAAATAGAAGGTCTGCCCGTCCAACGGTATTTTCACTTGCAATCAGAATGGGCTCATTAAAGGTTTCACCGCCATCGGCTGACAAGGCCAAAAGTACCCTTGATTCGTCATCCGCTGCAGTATACCAGGCTACAGCAACATTGTCGCCGTCTGCTATGACTCTTGGCCCATTAACCGGACAGGCCCTGATCTCCCAGCCATCATTCCAAACTGCCCGGGGTTCGCTCCACTCACCGGTTTCAAGGCTGTATTTCGATATGTAAATATCCCTGATTTCATCATCTGTCCGGTTTCTGTAAACCGCAATGAACCCATCTTCAACAGCCACAAGATCGGTTTGGCAGCAATCGCATACGGCATCATCTATAACACGTTTTCGGGTAATATTTCCTGCGGCCGAAACTTCTGCTGAGCGCAGCGTCATTGCCTTATCCATATCCTCATATTCGTGATGCCCCCTGCCGTCAGTATGCCTTCCATCCAGCCAAATAGCCAGCACTCTGCCTTCTGAGATGGGTTCAAGGGATACAAATCCATGTTCGGTTGGTGTATCATCCAGATGCGCAGTGATAACGGATGACCAATCCCGTCCATCAGCTTCGGGAAAGGCAATATCTACGTGATAAGCATAGGTCCCACCCTCAACCTTCCTGAGCCAGTGCGCAGCTACTGCCGTTCCATCTTTACCAACCACCGACGGGAAGTCTGCCCAGTTCACAAAGAAGTTGGTAGCAACCCGAACGGTTACGGGCATAGTCCATCTGCGATCTTTCAACGTGGTGTATTGCAGGGCATAAATGTTCTCCTCAATTCCCGTTAACCAGCTCATGTAGATCAACCCGTCAGAATCCTGGTAGAGGTTTGGATATCTTGAACCTATATCGGTCGGGTTATTAAAGTCGTATTGAAAAGCCGGCCGCTGACGTTGCTCTTCACAACCGGTAAATAGAATCACAAAACAGAGCAAGAGTGAGGAACCTAAAATAATTCGCATGAGATAATAGTTTATATCGGATCAGAATGATGCTATTTTCAATGTGCATTCGTTTATAAGAAAACCATGACTAAAAGTATAAGCCGAAAATATTTAAAATCTCAATTCCTAAACAGAAAATACAAAAAGCAGTTCTCATCCATTGAGTTTTAAATTTTGTATTTTTGTCTACTTCGTATTGATCTAATATTCATAGCAATCTCCAGTTCTTCATGCTGCATCTCGACGGTATAACATTACATTTTGGTGAACGTCCCCTATTCGATAACATTACCACGATTATTAATCCCGGTGAACGGATCGGATTAGTGGGGCCAAACGGTGCCGGAAAATCCACCCTTCTGAAAATCATTGCCGGCGAACAGCAAGCCGACAGCGGCAAGGTGAAGATGAGCAATACGGCTACCGTGGGCTACCTGCCGCAGGACGGGGTAGAACCCGACCCAGACCTTACAGTTCTGCAAGAAGTGGAACAGGCGTTTCGGGAGATTCTGGATCTTCGTGAAGAGCATCACAAGGTTCAGCAAAAACTGGAGAACCTTGAACCGGAAAGTGAAGAGCATACCCGGGCAATTGAAGAGTTTGGCAAAGTTCAGCATCAGCTTGAAAACTCCGGCTCTTACACTCTTCAGGCCGAAATAGAACGCATACTGATGGGGCTTGGCTTCAGTGAAAAAGATTTTTCCCGCTCTACAACCGAGTTCAGCGGGGGCTGGCTGATGCGAATCGCCCTGGCAAAACTCCTGCTCAGACAGCCCACCTATCTGCTGCTGGATGAGCCCACAAATCACCTGGATATTGAGTCGCTGCAGTGGATTGAGTCTTTTTTAAAAAATTACGAAGGGGCAGTGATTATTGTATCTCACGACAGGGCCTTCCTGGATTCTGTAACCAACAGAACGCTTGCACTGCGTCGCGGAAACATGGATGAGTATGCAGGCAACTACACCTTTTATGAGAGGAAAGCCGCCGAGGAGATGGAGCTGCTTAAGAAGCAGTATGAGAATCAAAAGAAAGAGCTCAAGCAGACTCAGGAGTTCATCGACCGGTTCCGGTATAAAGCTACCAAAGCGAAACAGGTACAGAGCCGCATCAAGCAGATGGAAAAAATTGAAATGATCGAGATTGATGACGAGCAGGCAGAGATCTCTTTTCGATTTCCCACCCCTCAGCGGGCCGGCCAGGTGGTTCTCTCATTGAACAATATTGTAAAGAAGTATGGCGATAATGTGGTTTTCAACGGAGTTGATTACCAGGTAGAGCGCGGCGATAAAATTGCGGTCGTTGGGCCGAATGGAGCCGGTAAGTCCACAATGATACGGATTCTGGCCGGAATTGAGCCATTCAATTCAGGCTCGCGTGAGGTGGGCTATAATGTCACTCCCGGTTATTTTGCCCAGCACCAGGCCGAGGAACTGGAACCTGCAAATAATGCCCTTGATGAGATGAAACTGGCCGGGCCAAGAGAATCGGAGACAAGATTGAGAACCATCCTGGGATGTTTTCTATTTGTAGGGGATGATGTATTCAAAAAAGTAAAAGTACTCTCCGGTGGAGAGAAGAGCAGGCTCGCCCTGGCTAAGATGCTGCTGAATCCGGGTAATTTCCTCATCTTTGATGAGCCGACAAATCACCTTGATATGCAGTCGAAGAACATTCTTCGCCAGGCCCTTCAGCAGTATGAAGGTACGCTAATGATTGTATCTCACGACCGTGACTTTCTGGATCCCATTGTGAATAAAACCCTTGAAGTTCAGCACGGCAGAATTAAAACCTGGCTTGGCAACGTTACCTATTATCTCGATAAAAAGGCTGAAGAAGACGCACAAAAACAGGTTTCTGCAGATAGTAAGAACAGAAGAGAAGCACAGAGCACGAATAATCTGAGCCGGAAAGAGCAGAGGCGACTGGAAGCAGAAAAAAGAAATGCACTCTCCAAGAAAATCAAACCCTTAAAAAACCGGTCTGATGAAATTGAAAAAGAGATTGAGAAACTTGAAGAGAAAAAAGAGAAGATCGAAATTGTAATGGCCGACCCGGCATTTTATGATGATGCGGAAAAAGTCAAGAAAACATCTATTGAATACGATAATTTGAAGAGCGATCTCGCGGATTACCTGCATAAATGGGAAGAGGTTGCCGGCCGCATAGAGTTCATTGAATCGAGCTGGGATAAGAAACAGGCTGCCGGTTCCTGAGATGAAACTGGCTATTCTCCAACCGGTTTTGGTTCCGGACCTGCACGATCTTGCCCTCATGTTAGCTTCAGACACGATTGTCTATCAGGATACCGAACCGTGGTCGCGAAAGGGCCGTACGCATCGCGCAATGATCCGCACACCTGACGGCACCGACTATCTAAACATTCCGGTAATGACCCGGGACAGGAAAAAGCCGATTAGGGATGTCCGGATTGATCACTCCGAGAAATGGGTTGAGAACTGGTTGCGCTCACTGGAGTTTAACTATCGTAACAGCGTCTATTATGATTTTTATGAGCCGGAGATCCGGGCAGATATTGAATCGGGTCACCAGTTTGAGCTGCTTCTTGATTTCTCTCTATTTCTAAGGAGAAGGATATTCCAGTTTCTGGAGATTGAAATTCCTGCAAAGATTCTTTATTCGGGAAGCATGGAGAAATACAGTTCCGATCCCGATCAGCTGGCTGCCAGCCTTGGCGCAGATGTCTACTACCAGGAGCATGATGCCCGGCACTACCAGCGGCAGGGGGAGAATAGAAGTGAGCCGGCATTTAAACATCCCGAATACCGCCAGCATTTTGAGGGATTTGAACCGTATTGCTGCCTGCTGGATCTGCTGTTTCAGTATGGGCCGGAGAGTTTTCGGGTGATTAGCCACCTTTCAAGGCACAGGGCGCAAGGTGCAGGGTGAAAGGGACACGGTGTTGATGCCTAGGTTGTGGGGGGGTGGACTGTAGAACTGTAGAACTGTAGAATCTTAGAATTGTTCATCCTATTTCAAAATAGATAGCCAGAAAGGGCGGAGAATTTATCCCGTGATTCTAGTACGAAATTCCGTGAGTTTACCTCCGATTCTGTTTTGTGGTTTTGCATGAATTGATGCGGAGGTTGTGGGATCGTTCTCAGGGTTAATTTCTGAATACATCACCGGCAAAAACCAGAGCCTTTTCGAGAGCCGTTCTCC